>JAUZPW010000319.1 GCA_030705725.1 Bacillota bacterium | reverse complement strand
GCTGTTTAATAAAATCACTTTTGTTTTGGGCGAAATCGCCTTGCGCAGCACCACGGGATTATACACGAAACCATCTTCCTCGGTTACCTTTACGGTTTTCGGTATCCCCTCTACGATTTTGACCTGCTCTGGATAGTTTGCCCAGTAAGGTTCTGCAATGATAACCTCTTCGCCGGGATCGATAAGAACCATCATAGTGATAAGCAATGCTTCCATGCCGCCTGCGGTTACGATTATTTCTTTTTCAGGGTCAATAGCACAATTGTTTTCTTTAAGGGTTACTGCAATTTTCTCCCGCAGAGGGAGAAGACCCGCGTTAGGGGTATACTTTGTAAAACCTTCCATATTGCATTTGTTTGCGGCCTCTACAATTCGCGGCGCTGCCGAAAAATCCGGTTCACCGACGGCGAAGCTGACGATATTCTCCATGCCGTATGTCATATTGAACATTTTGCGAATTCCGGACCTGGTAGTTCGTTTCGAGCATCCTGATAAACTCTGCACTGCATTTCCCCCTTTTACATTTTCCGTGTTTCATTATATGAAACGCCGTTTCACTTCGTAAATAAATTATATAATATTATTTAATTTTTGTAAATATATAGGCAAAAAAAGTTAAGGCATAAAATGCCCCAACTTAAATAGAAATATGAATTTAATGATTGACCGCGTCGTAATCCTGACTGCTTTTACCTTTTAATATAAGCTTGCCGTAGCTCTTTCTGAAATTTAATACATCGTAGTCCGGGCAGCCCGCATCCCTCGAGATACGTTTTCCGCATTCACGGATCATATCGGTAAGCTTCTGCATGCTTTCTTCGGGCATGCTGAAATCCGGGCCTGTAATAGATACGGCCGCGTAAGTAATGCATTTTGAATTTTTGATAGGCACCGCGATGCCCTTAACATTTTCCTCGTACTCGCAGTCTTCGACGGCGTAGCCCTGCTGGCGGATCTTCCGAAGTTCTTCGTGAAGAGCCAGTGGGTTAGTCACGGTTTTCTTGGTATAAGCTTTCAGCCCTTCAACGGACAAAATATAATCTATATCCGAATCCGGAAGCCCAGCCAGCAGAACCTTTCCGGTAGAGGTGCAATGCAAAGGAATCCTCGAACCGATCTGTGCCTGCACGCGGATAGATCCGATGCTTGCCGACTCGACTTCGCTTATATAAACCCCCGCGGTCCTGTCCTGAATAACCAGATGGCATGAAAGCTTGGTCTGGTTTGAAAGCGCTTCCATGTGGCCCATTGAAATATGACGGATGTCCGTGTTTTCGAATACGGAGTTAAAAGACATGAACTTGTAGTCTATCTTATATTCCCCGCTGATCGGGTTCTGCCCGATATATCCTTGATCCTTCATAGTGCTTAAAATGCGGTAAACAGCGCTTTTATTCAAACCTACGCCCTTTGCAAGATTTTTTAACGATATGCCGTATGGATATTCTATCATATACTCCAATATCTGGATAGTTTTTTCCAGTACCGCTATTTTTTTAGGCGACTCAGCCATAAATAAACCTCACTGTTTTTTATTTAATATTTGCTAGAAAAATAATACTTATAATACACCATCATTTTACCATACGCAACGGTATTTTAAATTAATGGCATTAAATGCACGATAAACGGCATGACCGGCAATTTTCCGCGCGTTCGGTTCAAGAATCATGCCGGTCATATCCAAAAATCTGTTTTTTGCTTTGCGGTGCAAATATCAGTCCTCGGTTACGCGTTTATCTCTTTCTCGTAGCGCGGGTAGCTCAGCCTGCTGGCGCTTAATTTAAGCGACGCCAGAAGCTCTGCGTACTTAACCGCTATCGGGGCGGGATCGAGCACCGGAATTTTAAGCGCCTCCGTAAGTCTGTCTCCCATTCCCGCCATTCCAAGGCAGGAAAGCACGATGCAATGTGCGCCGTCCTCTTCGATGCATTTTTTTCCGGCATTGTATAAAGCCCTGAAGGTTGCGTCCATATCGTCCCTTACGTTCGATACGGGAATACCTATGCTTCTGACGGATGCAAGCCGGTTAACGCCGAAGCCCTTTTCATAGACGGCTTCGGTGTCTCTTGCAACAGTGCTGTCAAGCACGGTCAATACCGAAAAACGATAGCCCAGATCCAGAGCGACAAGCTTTGAAGCCATGCCCGGCCCTACAACGGGAATATTTACAAGCTCCCGCGCCGCGGTTACGGCCGGGTCGCTTCCGCAGTAAACGATGATAACGTCAAAACCATCCTCTTCCGCCTGTTTTGCTTTAGTAAGGATATAAGGCCCTGCCGTAACTTCGTCGTAAGCGGACTCAATGCTTTCCGGCCCCCCG
>JAUZPW010000318.1 GCA_030705725.1 Bacillota bacterium | reverse complement strand
GTTACAATCGACAACCCGTTCGCGGAATCGATCAGGATAGCCGACGGCTCCGGCACGGCCGTTATAACGACGCAGGAAAGCCAGAGCAAAAAGGCCGAGGTTTACCTTTGGAAATTCAGGAAGTAGATTAAGCTTAATCAAAAAACGCCGCCCCGCCGTGTTTACACGGTTTGGGGCGGCGTTTCAGATTGTAGACAAACTCTGTTTATGGTTTTTTAGTACCCTGCGCCTTCAGGCGCGTTTTGAAAAACTTGCTTTGCGCGAAACGAAGAGAGTTCCAAGGGGAAATTGGATTCCCTCACGAAAGGATGTTATGCCTTATTTTCCCTGGGCTTGGGCTTAAAATAAATAAATGAAAGAAGCGACGCGGCGAAAAACAGAATCAACGCGGCCGCGATTTTCTTATTTGACAGGGGTTCTTTTACCTCACGGCCTTTCTTTACTATCTCAAAGGACGTGCAGTGTATATCCACATCGCCTCCGTGCTCCGCGCAGTCTCTTGAAAACATACCGGTTATTAAAAGCGTGTCGCCGACATGCTTATAATCGCCGAAGCAGCTTATTTTCGCGGCGTCTGCGGAGCTGAGCCATATTCCGACCGCATTGCTGCCGTCGCTTATATTGACCCATGAGAAATCGCCTCTCCCGAGCGCCTCGCCGATGGCTTCGCCTTTGACCGTCGTCTGTTTTCCGTCAAAGTATTTTGCCTTTTCTACAAGATCGTTTATACGGACGGTATCCGTCGCGCCCGCGGCTGAGGAAAAGCATACCGCGAGCAAGGCAGACATTACGAGCGCTTTAAATACTTTACGCATAAATTCTTAAATCCTCCGGCTATATATCCGAATAAAGCGAAGACCGACAGGAATTCGAGCCTTCCGAGATACATCGTGATAATATACTGAATCTTTAACAGAGACGGCATCGACACCGAGGTAATTCCGATGGAAAGCCCGACGTTGCCGGTTGCGGACGAGGCCTCGAAAGCGGAATCCGCCAGAGGGTAACCGTAATAAACGCCGAGCGCGGTGCTTATGGCGAATACCGCCATGTAACAGATAATAATGAGCGCGGACGATTTTACGGTTCCATCGTCCAGCACGCAATCTTTTATATGATGATATTTGAAAACCCTTACGCTTCGCTCAGGGGAAAGAAGTTTTTTAACGTCTGCTATAAGCCCTTTAAATACGACGCCGACCCTCAGACCCTTGAAGCCGCCCGCGGTGGAGCAGGCGGAGCCGCCTATTAACATGACCGCGACCATTATCAGTATTCCGAAGTCGCCCCACTCAAGCGCGAACTGTCTGGCGTAAATATTTCCAAAGCCTGTCGTCGTATGCGCGGAAAGCACGTTGTAGACGATCCTTCGGAATGCGGAAATCTCGTCGTTGTATACATGGAGACGGGAGAGCTTCATCACGGCGAACGAGCAGGCGAGAAAGGACGTTATGAAAAAGCTCTGCGTTTCGATATTGCGGAAGAGCTCCTTTCTGTCGCCCTTCCAAATCGCGTAATGCAGGCCGAAGTTAAAGGAACCGATTATAAAAAATACGATTGTTATTACTTCATACAAAAGGCTGTGGTAGTACATCATATTCTGCGACATCGGGGCAAAGCCGCCGGTGCTCCAGGCGGACTCAAAAATATACAGGCCGTGAAAAAAAGCCGACAAAGGGCTCATGCCTATAAAAACGCCGCAGATCCAAAGGGCCAGCGTTCCGACGGCAAGGTATATCATGCTTATTTTCCAAATTATCCTTGCGGTGCCTTTTACGTTTGGGGAAAGCTCGACGTCTTTTGCCTCGCCCACATAAAGCTTGTAGGCGCCGCCCATATTCCTGTGCATGAAGCTGAGAGCCAGCACGACCATTCCCTGGCCGCCTATGAAGGTAAGCATATGCCTCCACATGTTTAGCCCTGTCGATAGGTGGTCGAGGTCCTGTGTAAGGACAAGTCCGGTGGTGGTGAAGCCGCTCATAACGTCGAAGCACGCGTCGAGCAGACTTTTCGCGTGGCCGCTAAGCAAATATGGGGTTGAGCACAGAAACGTAAGAACGATCCAGGAAAGGGACGCGACGGCAAAGCCGTGCTTCCATTCGACGCGGGCTTTATTAACGGCAGCTTTCCTTCCGATAAGAATTAAAACAAGGCCCGCTATGACCGAAAACGACATGCTTATGGCAAAATCCAGAACCGGGTTCCATTCGCGCATAAGAAGCGACGTCGTAAGCGGGACGGCCATTAAAAGCGATATTCCGAACACGATGCAGCCTGTGTAATAGGATATTATAAAAGCGCCTGCAACACGGGTATTTTTCATATAATCACCGCACG
>JAUZPW010000317.1 GCA_030705725.1 Bacillota bacterium | reverse complement strand
TTGGCCAAAATCGTGTTTTCGGTGCGGGACGCGATTATCGGCTTTTCGATCTGATCCATAAAGACCCTGGTTCTTCTTCCGGGCCCGCGGTCGTCCTCAATGGGCTCAAGCGCAATAATCCTGTCCGACCGCGCGAATTTCCCGAGGCCCAAAGGTATGATATTGTTTGTTTTTACTTCCATCCGATCATTCCAATTAATTTTTTGGAATTATTATTGTACCGTCCGCAGGATTTTATAAATCCTCCGGCTCCGCTCAGGCAAGATTTTATAATTTTTCCGTGAAAACTCGGAATAATTATTTAAAAACAGGCAAAGGTGCTTTTATGGGGAACAATATCAGAAACGACGCTTTAGTAAAGGTTTTGGGAAAAGCCAAATATAACGACGATTATTTTTCGCCGTCCTGTCTTCAGGCCAGAATGCTGACTAGCACATTCGCCCATGCGGAAATAATGTCGATCGACGCTTCCGAAGCCTGCGCCGCGGAGGGCGTGCACGTCGTCGTTACAGGCGCTGACAGCGAGGTGCTTTTTGGCTCCATTTTGCGGGACATGCCGGTTCTGGCTCGTGATAAGGTAAGATATTTCGGCGAGCCTGTCGCCGTCGTCGTAGCTGACGAGGAGTGGCAGGCCGCGGCGGCTGTCCGCAAAATCAAGGTTAAGTACAAACCTCTTCCCATAGTCAATTCTGTCGACGAGGCGCTTAAGCCGGACTCCTCGGTGATTCACGAAAAACTCGGCGACTATATACACGAAGTTCCGAACGTAAATCCCCAAAAAGGCACAAACGTCTCGAACCGCGTTAAGATCAGAAAAGGCAATATGTCTGACGGCTGGGCCGCAAGCGAGATCGTGATCGAGGCCGAATACCATATTCCCCAGGCAAGCCATGCATATATGGAAACGAGGAACGCGAGAGCGGAAATTCTGCCGGACGGCCGCGTCGTAATTCATTCCGCGTCTCAGGGCCCCCACGCCGCGAGAAAGCTCCTTGCGGATTGCTTTAACCTCTCCGAGGGAAGCGTCGTAATTCATACGCCCTTTGTCGGAGGCAGCTACGGCGGGAAAGTCAATCCTCACCCGGAAGCAATGGCTTATATCGCGTCGCGCGCCGTATCTGGCCGGGAAGTCCGCGTTTCTTTTTCCAGGGAAGAATGCTTTTACTCAGCAGCCTGCAAAATCGGTGCAAAAGCCGTTATTAAGCTCGGCGCGGACAGAACCGGAAAAATCCTGGCGCTGAAAGCCGATTTTTATATCGACTCGGGCGCTTACGCGGATACTGCCCCGAATATGACGAAGGCCGCCGCCGCGAACTGCAGCGGCGCGTATAACATTCCGAATATCGAATGCGATTCCTGCTGCGTTTATACCAATCACGTTTATACGACTTCCTTCAGGGGCTTCGGGCATGAGGTATCGACCTTCGCGATAGAGAGGACGATTGAAAAGCTGGCGCTTAAGCTCGGCATGGATTCTTCCGAAATCAGGCTACTTAACGCGTACCGCGAGGGAGACTATACCCCGACGCAGAACAAAGTCACGCTTAATAACACCGGCAATCTCGAAGCCTGCATAAATAAAGTCAAAGAGCTCGTCGGATGGGAAAACGGCGTCCCTGTCGGGGTAAGCGGCAATATAATCCGCGCCAAAGGTATGGCGTGCTTTTCAAAAACGTCCAGTTCTCCGACAGACGCCTCTTCCTCGGCCGTTATTACGTTTTGTTCGGACGGATGCGTAAATTTGAACTGCGGCGTTGTGGAATGCGGGCCCGGGATGTCCACCGCCCTTCCGAAGATTCTGGCCGAAAGGCTTAAGATCGACCCCGGTAAGATATTTATAAATACGGAAATAGACACTAAACTTAGCCCCGAGCACTGGAAAACCGTCGCAAGCATGTCTTTGTACATGGCCGGGAGCGCGATACTCCAAGCCGCCGACGACGCGATAAGGCAGCTTAAGGCAAACGCGGCGATGGCGCTCAGATGCGGTGTAGAGGATGTCGCCCTCGGCGAGGATAAAATATACATGCTTGAGGACCCCTCCGTGTTTCTAAACCTGAAAGAAATCGTAAACGGCATAAAAGAGCCCGACGGAAACGCCGTCGGCGGCCCTGTCATAGGCAGAGGGCATTTTGTAATGAAGCATCTCACGGCCCTGGATGAGGAAACCGGGAAGGGAAAGCCTGGGCCGTACTGGACGGTCGGGGCTCAGGCCGTCGAGGTGGAATATGAAAACATTGAGCATTCCTTCAGGCTTATTAAAGCGGTGACGGTGCTTGACGCCGGAAGGATTATAGATGTAAACTGCGCTGCGGGTCAGGTCACGGGAGCCATGAACACCGGC
>JAUZPW010000316.1 GCA_030705725.1 Bacillota bacterium | reverse complement strand
CTTCAAACGCAAATTTCGCCACCGCAGCAGCGGGAGTGGATTTTGAGAGCTGTCCGCCCGTGTTGGAATAAACCTCGGTGTCCAGCACGAATATATTTACGTCGCCGCCGCAGGAAATAACATGGTCCAGGCCTCCGTAGCCGATATCGTAAGCCCAGCCGTCACCCCCTATCATCCATACGGAGCGTTTGTCGAGATAAACTTGCTTTTCAGAGATTTCAGACAAGATCGGGCTTCTGCCTAAATCAGTTTCAGAAAGCTTCTCTCTGATTTTATCGGAAATGGGCTTCGACCTTGCGCCGTCGCTGTAAAAATCCAGCCAGCCTGAAAAAGCCCGCTTCAGCTCTACGCCGAGATTTTCCGAAGAAAGCGCCTGCTTAATCAGCGTCTGAAGCCTGTCCCTGATTTGCCTGACCCCGAGGTACATGCCGTAGCCGTATTCGGCGTTGTCCTCGAAAAGCGAATTAGCCCAGGCCGGCCCTCTCCCTTCGGCATTCCGGGAATAGGCAATCGACGGTGCGCTGGCGCCCCAGATCGACGAGCAGCCCGTTGCGTTCGCAATCATCATGCGTTCTCCGAAAAGCTGGGTTAAAAGCCTTATATAAGGAGTTTCTCCGCAGCCCGGACAGGCGCCGTTGAATTCCAGCATAGGCCGCAAAAACTGGCTGCCTTTCACCGTCTTCCTGTCTACCAGATCGGCTTTTTCCCTTAATGTCATGGCAAATTCCCAGTTATCGGCTTCGGCCTTTATTTCCTGCTCCGCCGGCTTCATTATAAGCGCCTTTCCTTTAGCCGGGCAAATATCGGCGCAGTTGCCGCAGCCGGTGCAGTCCAAGGGGCTTACCTGTACACGAAGCGTATAATCCTTAAGCTCTCTGCCCGTGGCCTGCTTGCTCTTGAAAGCCTCCGGCGCTTTCTTTCTTTCTTCTTCGTCAAGCAGGAAAAGCCGCACGGTTGCGTGCGGGCATATATACGAACACTGGCCGCACTGAATGCATTTGTCAATCTGCCATTCAGGTATAAAGGGCGCTATGCCGCGTTTTTCATACGCCGTTGTGCCCGTTGGGAACGCGCCGTCCTCCATGCCCTTAAAAGCGCTGACCGGGAGCGAATCGCCCTCGTTTGCCGCCATTACGCTTTGTATCCGTTTTACAAAATCAGGCTCGTTCTTAAAGGCTTCTTTCTCATCCTCGGCATCCGCCCATTCCGCAGGAACCTCTATCTGCAAAAGCGAAGCAGCGCCCTCGTCCACCGCCTTGTGGTTCATCTGAACGATATTTTGCCCTTTACGCCCGTAGGTTTTATCTATTGAGCTCTTAAGAAGTTTTACCGCCTCGTCAATCGGAATAATTCCGGCAAGCTTAAAAAACGCGGACTGCATAATCATGTTTATCCGATTGCCGAGCCCTATTTCCGACGCAATTTTTTCGGCGTCGATAATATAAAATTTTATACCGTTTTGAGCTAGGTGCCTCTTAATCGGCGCTGGCAGGTGCTCACCGATGTTTTCGCTAGTAAAATCGCAGTTTAATACGAAAGCCCCGCCGCGTTTCAGGCCTTTTGTCAGGTCGTAATGGTTCAGAAAAGACTTATTGTGGCAGGCCACATAATCCGCTTCGGTTACAAGGTAGGGGGAACGTATGGGCTTTCTCCCGAAGCGCAGATGCGATATTGTCGTCCCTCCCGACTTTTTGCTGTCATAGGAAAAGTACGCCTGAACATTTAAGTCCGTATTTTCACCGATAATTTTACATGAGAGCTTGTTCGCGCCGACGGTTCCGTCCGAGCCGAGGCCCCAGAATTTGCAGTTTATCGTATCCGTGTTCTGCGGAACATAGGAATTATCCTCCGGCAGCGAAGTGTCCGTAACGTCGTCCGTTATTCCTATCGTAAACCCGTTTTTAGGCTGTTCTTTGCCAAGATTCCCGAAAACCGCCAGGATCTGCTGCGGAGAGGTATCCTTTGAGCCGAGGCCGTAACGTCCGCCGGTTATCACAGGCGGATTTTCCGTTCCCGAGTACATATTGCAGACGTCGAGATATAAAGGCTCGCCGGGCGCGCCGGGCTCCTTCGTGCGGTCAAGCACCGCGATTTTCCGGACAGTCTGCGGCATCGCTTCAAAAAAGTACTTTTTCGAAAAAGGCCTGAATAGTCTTACCTGTAAAAGTCCTGTCCTTTCCTGCTTTGACGAAAGGTAATCCACCGTTTCCATAACGGTTTCGCACACAGAACCCATCGCGACTATAACGCGGTCGGCGTCGGGCGCTCCATAGTAGTCGAACGGTCTGTACTGACGCGAGGTGATCTGCCCGATTTTTTTCATATTCTCATATACAATATCGGG
>JAUZPW010000315.1 GCA_030705725.1 Bacillota bacterium | reverse complement strand
TGCCCGTCTCGAGGCTTCTTATTATCGTTTCTGTTATGCCGCCTTTTGTCTGCATTTTTTTTATATATTCTTCTTTTTGCGCGTCTGAGCTAAACGTCGGCAGAACTCTTTCAGCCCATTCGTAAAGCTTAGGAAACATGGGATATTCTTTTCCCAATTCAACGACGGCGTCATGAGCTTTTTGCTTATCTCCCGTTTTAAGCAGCGCGGCGGGCAGGCAGACGCCCGCCGTGAAAATATCCAGGTCGTTTTCAGAAGAAACCTCGAATATCCGAAGGTCTATAAAGCTTAATAATTGCAGAACGATGTCTTTTGACGGATAAACCGCCGCCACGCCCCGACCGCCAAGCACCGTTTCGGGGCCGCTCAGCATCATCCTGCAGGTCTCGGCGTGAAAAATCTTTTCGAGAAGCTCTATGGGCAAGCCCGCTGCGCAGGAAACGACAAGCGCGCCGCTATGCAAAGCTCCGCCGAGCAGGGGCATATCCTGAGGCTTTACCGTCAGAAATATCATCCCGGCTTCACCGAATATCCTTTGATTTTCCGAAAGGCAGGAAAGAAGGCCGTCCTTCTCTATTTCCGCATAAGTTGACGGATTGCCCCTGTAAGAAATTAACAGATTCTGCTTCGGAAATCCATGACGGGCAAGAGACAGAGCGATCGCGCGGCCCATATGCCCGCATCCTATAACCCCGATTTTGAGATTTTGAAAATCAAACTCATTTTTATTCATCCGAATCCTCCTAACCGCCGTAGCCGAGCGCGTTAAGCCGCGCCTGCTCTTTGTCGATATACGCTTTCTTATAGCCGTCCGGGTTTTGAACCGACCAGCCTTTTTCCGTCTCGGGACGGCCGGCCTCGTAATCCATAACGTAGATGGACGGGTTTTCTGAGCCTGATAAGACAACGTAAGTATATTTATTGAAGTGCTGCATGCCGACGTCCTGCGCGCTGTAAAAACAGACGGACGAATCTGAGCCGAATATGCCGGCGATGTCTATCCCGTGGGGCGGGTCGTTTGAAAGCAGCACCTTCTCGCTGCCGTCCAGACTTATTATGACGATCATATCGCCCCCCGGGCCGTTCATTCCGCTAACAAGTTCGCCCGGTTTTCGGGTCAGGATTATCGGGTCGGACATAGAAGCACCCCACCTTACGAAAGCAAGGTCGAGGGCCGGGCGTGAGGAGAGCTTTTTAAGCCGTCCGTCGGAAAGCATATAAAGCCCCGCTTCGCCATAAAAATAACCGAACTTATGGTTTGTCACCGTATTCCGGCCGGAATCCCCCGTATAATTTACGGCGGAATATTCGTCCAGAACCTTTCCTGTTAATGCGTCCGTGCACCTGATCAGGGTATCTTTATCCCCCTCGAGCTGCGAAACGGCGACTTTGCCGTCAAAATCCAATATCTGTGTGCCGGCTGGGTAAGGGTTTTTTATTATGCCTTCCTTTGTTATATAAAACAGCGTGTCATAACCCGCGATAAGAAGGGTTCCATCCGCCGTAAAGGACTGAGTGAAGCCGTAATAGCCGGTAAGCACGCCTGAGCCCCCTGTGCCGCCGCAGTCTTCATTTGCGACGGGGGGAATGCCGTTTTTCCAAAGCTCCGGGGCGCTTATTACGAGCTTAAGATATTTGCCGTCCCAGCAGTAAAGAGAAGCGGACTTTGTTATGCCCGTTTCCGAATCCGCGCTGTTTTCAATCAGATAATCTTTGCCGTCGACCGAGCCAAGATAAGTGAGGTCCCGGAAACCGCCGTCCGTTTTAATTACGTCCGAAGCCGAGACCGCGAGTGTTTTGGGATCAAGGATAAAGAATTCGGCACCGCCATCCGATTTGCGCACGGCGTGCAGGTATTTAAGGGGGCTGTCTTTGGAACCGACTGCAAGAAAAAGCCCGCTTTCCGCACACTCAGCGACGGGAATGTCCGCCACGAAGCGCACCAGGTTTTTTTTCCCGTCCTTTTCAGACTCTGAGTAGGACGACGGCAAGACGTCCCAGGACGCGCTGCCGAAATCCGAGACGGTAAACATGCCGCGTTTTATCATAAGCTGCGCCATAGTCATGTAGTTGCCGCAGGCCGAATAATAAAGGCTCAGCGCCCGGACGGACAGACCCACGGCGGCGTCGCGGTTAAAAAAGCCGTTTGATTTATCCCACAGTTCCTCTTCGTCCTTTGACGCGCAATACGTCCAGCCGTCGTCCGAAATACCGGGGCCCATAAGCGTTCGTGCGAGATAAAGGGCATACTGCTTAAGCGTAATATTCCGGCCGGAGCCGTAAAGGACAGCGGATACTCCTTTTGTAAGGCCGCTTTCATAGAGCCAGCCTACATATTTATACGCCCACGCGGG
>JAUZPW010000314.1 GCA_030705725.1 Bacillota bacterium | reverse complement strand
TTTTAAGCAGAGCTTCGGACTGATAGGAGAAAACCGTTCTGCTGAGCTGATCGATTTTGCGGGCCATTTCGCGGCTTTCTTCCGAAAGCTGGTTTGAGCGGCGCAGCAAATCCGTCGGGGTCGTCTTTAATGCCGCCGCAGTTTCGTTAACCTGTTTTTCAACGCTTTTCAGCTTATAAAGCACTTCCGCGCCGACAGCCGCCTCGATACGCCTCACTCCCGAAGCGACGGAGCTCTCAGATAAAATAGCGAAAAGCCCTGCCTGCGAAGTATTGCCGAGGTGCGTGCCGCCGCAAAACTCAACGGAGTAGTCTCCCATTTTCGCAACGCGGACGGTCTTTCCGTATTTTTCACCGAAAAGGGCCATCGCGCCGAGCTTTTTTGCCTCGTCAATCGGCATCTCCGTTACCGATACCTGAAGGCCCTTTAATATCATTTCGTTTACTTCGCGTTCGACATCCGAAAGCTCCTCGTCGGTCATGGCCGAGAAATGCGTAAAATCGAAACGGATGCGGTCCGGCGTAACGAGGGATCCGGCCTGCTCAACATGGCTTCCAAGCTTATTTCGGAGGGCTTTTTGCAAAAGGTGCGTGGTGCTGTGAGCGCGCATTATAGCTCTTCTGCGGCCGGCATCTATGGCCAGCTTTACCTCGTCGCCCACGTTTACAAGCCCCGAATTTATAACTCCCGCGTGCAGGAACCTGCCGTTTGCGTCCTTAATTACATTTTCTATTTTTATATCAGCCGACGCGGAGGCAACCCCCCCCTTATCGGCAATCTGTCCGCCGCTCTCAGCGTAAAACGGCGTTTCGTCAAATATAAGCGTAACTTCGCCGCCTGCCGCGCTTTCGACGTTCTGGTTCTCCTGAATAATGGCAAGCACCTTGCCTTTACACTCAAACGAATCATAGCCCGCAAACCTTGAGGAAGGTATATTGTCAATACCGAGGTCCTTTGCCGTCCAGGCAAAATCGCCCAGCTTTTCGCGGGCGGTGCGCGCGCGCTCCTTCTGCTCGTTCATCCGTTTGTCGAAGGTCGCGCGGTCAAGCTCGATTCCCTCTTCTCCGAGAATTTCAAGCGTCAGGTCGACCGGAAAGCCGAACGTATCGTAAAGGCGGAAGGCCTCGTCACCTGAAAAAACCTTTTTGCCCGAGCCTTTGAGCTCGGTGATTTTTTCAGACAGCATTGAAAGCCCGGCGTCGATCGTTTTATCAAAACGTTCCTCTTCCATTTTTATAACCTTCGTAATGTAATCCGCCTTCTGAAGAAGCTCGGGATAAGCGTCCTTGCTCTCTCGGATCACGGTTTTACTGATCTCGTATAAAAAAGGATGATCGATCGAAAGCAGCTTGCCGTGTCTTGCGGCTCTTCTTAAAAGCCGCCTTAAAACGTAGCCTCTGCCCTCGTTGGACGGAATTACGCCGTCGCAGACCATCATTGTGGTGCTTCTGATGTGATCGGTGATTACGCGCAGCGATACGTCTGTCTTAGCGTTTTCTTTATAGTTTACTCCGGCGGTTTTACTTATCTCAAGCATTATATTTTTTACGGTGTCGACCTCGAAAAGATTGTCCACGCCCTGCATTATGCAGGCGATGCGCTCGAGGCCCATTCCCGTGTCGATGTTCCTCTTTTCGAGCGGAGAGTAGTTGCCCTGCCCGTCCCCGAAAAACTGGGTAAAAACAAGATTCCAGAACTCGACGTACCTGTCGCAGTCGCAGCCAACGGAGCAATCCAATTTTCCGCAACCGTACTCCGGGCCTAGGTCAAAATATATTTCCGAACACGGGCCGCAGGGGCCGGTGCCGATTTCCCAGAAGTTATCGTCCTTGCCGAGGCGTTTTATACGCGACGGATCAACGCCGACGTCCTTTGTCCAGATGTCGAAAGCTTCGTCGTCGTCAAGGTAAATCGTGACCCAGAGCCTGTCCACCGGAATCTCCATAACCTTCGTGATGAATTCCCATGCCCACGGAATAGCTTCCTTCTTGAAATAATCGCCGAAGGAAAAGTTGCCCAGCATTTCAAAAAAAGTGCCGTGACGCGCCGTTTTTCCGACCCTCTCGATGTCCGGCGTACGGATGCATTTCTGGCAAGTGGTCACCCTGTGGCTGGGCGGCGTCTGCTCGCCCGTAAAAAACGGCTTTAACGGCGCCATCCCCGAATTTATAAGAAGCAGCGAATTATCATTCTGAGGAATCAGCGGCGCGCTCGGAAGCCTTAAATGCCCCTTGCTCTCATAAAATGAAAGAAATTTCTCCCTTATTTCGTTTAATCCGAGGTTTCGCATCATAAACTCCGTTCCGCCGTTCGCTCCGGCATAATTTATACTTTTAAGATAATAACAAACTGATATGAAAGGT
>JAUZPW010000313.1 GCA_030705725.1 Bacillota bacterium | reverse complement strand
CTGGTAGTACCCGAAAGCGTTCCGTCCGTGTACGGGCCGCGGCCGGCGCGGCGCGCAAGCTCCGGTATCGCTTTCCGGGCGACCTCGTCGGGAAATAAATGAACGTGAAAATCTATTTTCATGCCTTTTCCCTATTGTCCGGATTTGCCTCTGGGTTTATATACCGCCCTTTGCGAATGGTTTTAGCGCCGTAGTTGATTGCCTTTTGGGGGCAGCGGTGAAAGCATGCGAGACAAAACTCGCAGTCGTGATGAAACTGCGGTTTTCCGTTTTTCATGGAAATATTGCCTACCGGGCAAATATTGACGCATTTTCCGCAGCCGTCGCAGGCGGCGGTCATAATGAACTTCCTGTCCCTTTCCCCGTCGGTTCCGCTAAGCCTTTTTGCGATTGAGAGCGTCAGGATTCCGGGATTTTTTATTTTGAAGCTTTTTATATCGTTCGCGATTTTTTCACATTTCTGACGAGCCGATGCATTCCTTAATTCGATCAGCTTTTGATTCGGAAGCGGGAATAAAACCGTGTAATTGTCCGGCATCAACACTTTTGAAGAATATGAAAGATTAAGCCCCTTTTTTGAAAACTCGTCCTTAAGCGAGCTGAGCGCGTTTCCGACCATTGCTCCGTAAGTCGCGACCGCAAAGAGATACTTAAATCCCTCAAACGAAAAAGAAGATACAAAACGCTTGATTATATTTGGAAGCCCGTAGAAATAAACGGGAAAGACTATGCCGATAACATCGTAATCGTTAAGAGCCGACGAGTCCCGGCAAAGCTCGGCAATAGGAAAAAGCTCAGCTTCCGGAAGCATTTCCTTAAGACGCTCGGCCACAAAAAGCGAATTTCCCGTGCCGGTAAAATAGCAAACCGCCGTTTTCATATTATTAGTACCTTTCTATTTTGCACTTGCAACGCGATAGATCTCAAAAATCTCATCGTAGCCTAGCTTCATAAAGCCGCCTATGGTCCTTTTCATCTGATAGGTGCAGCGGTATGCAAGATTGCGTACCTCGTCTTCCGAAAGCTTTCCAGCAAGCTCCGTTAGACCGACAGGCAGTCCCAGAGATGAAAAGAATTCCTCCGTCTTTGAAATCGCTTTAAGCGCGTCTTTGTCGCTGTCCCCCGTCAGAGGCAGGTTAAATACCTTACTTCCGAATTCCGCAAAGCGCTCCGGGCGGGTTTTATATACAAATCTCGCCCATGAACCCCATAGCGCCGTAAGCGCCGCACCGTGCGCCGAGTTGAACAGGGCCGAAATCTCATGCCCCATCTGGTGCGTCGCCCAGTCGTTTACGGCTCCGAGACCTGTAATTCCGTTATGTGACAGGCTCCCCGCCCACATTATCTCAGAGTGCGACTGGTAATCCTCCGGCTTGTCTATTGCGGTGCGCGCGTATTTTTTAACTGTGTTGAATACGGCCACGGCGAGCATATCCGAGACCTCGTTTCCTTCGGTGACCGAGAAAAAACGCTCCATCGAATGCATCATAATGTCTGCGCAGCCGCAGGCGGTCTGAAACGTCGGCAGCGTATAGGTCAACTCCGGATTAAGTATCGAAAACCTGGGCCGGACAATGTCGTTATTGTACCCGCGCTTAACAACGGTCTTATCGTTCGTGATTACGACGGAATTTGACATTTCGCTGCCTGACGCGGCAATTGTAAGGATGGTTCCCAGCGGCAGAACTTCGCTTATCTGTTTGCCGCCCGCAATAACGTCGTCCCAAACGTCCAGGTCCGGGTTTTTAGCTCCGATTGAAATTGCCTTTGCCGAATCGATAACGCTTCCTCCGCCAACGGCGAGAATAAAGTCTATTTTCTCTTTTTTGCAGAGCGAAACTCCCTCGTAAACAAGCGAAAGTATCGGATTCGGCTCAACCCCGCCAAGCTTTGTATAGTAAAGTCCGGCTTCTCTGAGCGACGCCTCCGCACGGCTTAAAAGCCCGCTTTTTTCGGCGCTTTTCGAGCCGTAATGCAACAGTACGCGCGTCCCTCCGAAACGGACAATTTCCTGTCCCGCGTTTCGCTCGGTATCTTTCCCGAATATTATTTTAGTCGGCGAGTAAAAAGTAAAATTCTGCATCTCGTTTATCCCTTCATAAATATGCTTATATTTTATTCTTTTCGCAAAAATCAGGCAAGCCGGTAATATATATTAATTATATCACAGACGCATAAGTAAATGAAATATTCTGCCACTTTTAATATGACGTCGGATGGTATAAATAAGTGCTTTGCGGGGTGACCGATGTACTTGTCAGACATGTTGCTCGAGCTTAACAGAAAGCTTAACGGATTCGTGTGGGGCCCGCCCATGCTTCTTTTTCTTTTCGGCACCGGAGTTTTTTCACAGTAAAGACCGGCT
>JAUZPW010000312.1 GCA_030705725.1 Bacillota bacterium | reverse complement strand
TTCTTTGGTTTCTTCACCTTCAGGTTCAAAATAGCGGTCGAGATCATCCGTATCGGCAGCCGCCGTCACGTTTTCCGAAGGCTCCCTGTCCGCCTCGATAACGATTCCTCCGCTTGCCGAACGATAACCTAAATAATAGCCCGCCATTAAAAATACCGACAGTGAAAAAGCTGCCAGCAACAAAGCCGCTCCCTTAGATTTTATCACAATAAACTTCAAACCGTCGCTTTCATGTTGAAATCGGGGCTTTTATCTGTTATCCTTATTATAAAGTAAATTAACCCGGACTTAAAGGTGTTTTGCGATGAAATCAGTAAAAAAATGCTTCGTACTTATTATTGTACTTGCCCTTTTCACAACTTCTGTTTTTGCAATAGAAAGCGCGCCCCAAATCTCCGCTTCTTCGGCCGTACTGGTCGAGCCTTCAAGCGGCGAGATAATATATGAAAAAAAACCGCACGAAAAGGCGTATCCGGCCAGCACCACCAAAATGATGACCGCGCTTATAGCGATGGAAAAAGGGAACCTGAACGACGTTGTTAAAATAAACGAGACCGCTATAGACGACCTTGAATCGATGGGCAGCGGCGCAAATCTTCACGCGGGCGAATCATATACTCTTCACGACCTTTTGTACCTGCTCCTTCTTTCGTCCGAAAACGACGCCGCGAACGCGATAGCGGAGCATATAGCCGGAAGCCAGAGCGCGTTTGTCGATCTGATGAACGAGCGCGCCGAGCAAATCGGGATGAAAGACACTCATTTTGCGAATCCGCACGGGCTGCACGACGAAAACCATTATACCTCAGCCTACGACCTTTATCTGCTGGCAAAAGAAGGACTTAAAAACAAGCTCTTCGCCGAGATAACCTCTACTTCCAGAACGCTAATAAACAATAAGGAAGTTTTGACGACAAACCATCTCATTTCCCGTTTTAAGGATCCGAGCTACTACTACTCATACGCTTCGGGCATAAAGACCGGATTCACGACTCCCGCGGGCTACTGCCTCGCATCCACCGCGGAGAGAAACAAGGTTCGGTATATATGCGTTGTCATGGGCTCAAAAAAAGATGAAACTACCGGTAAAATAGGAAGCTTCGTCGATTCAAAGGCTCTTTATGAGTGGGCTTTTTCGAACTATGAAAAGAAAACGCTTTTAAGCAAATCGACCCCCGTTAAGGAAATAAGCGTAAAATATGCCAAGGATAAGGATTATCTGGTGCTTACTCCCGAAACCGATCTTGTGTCGCTGGTGCCGAAGGACCTTGACGCCTCCAAGCTGACCTTTGACTGCAAAATAAATTCAGAGGTAGCGGCGCCGGTTAAAAAAGGCGAAGTCCTGGGCAGCGTCACCGTATTGGACGGTGATAAAAATTTCGGAACCATAAAACTCGTAGCAATGAACGACGTGAACCGCTCAACGTTTTTATACATCCTTTCCCGGGTTAAAAATTTCTTTACCGGCATAGTGTTCAAAATATTGGGGGCCGCGGTTATATTGCTTGCCGCCGCACTTTTAATAATAAGAGGCTTTAACCTCAGGCGCCGCCGCCGGTATAATCATCGGACACGCTACGACGGTTCGCACAGACGCCGCTGAAAAAGAACGTAAAAAAATTGTTTTTAAGCGAAGATGTTTTTGACATCTTCGCTTTTTAATTTTACATTTTTTTTGTTTGGTGCTATACTTTACTTTGCGTCTGATAGACGCAGGATTCAGCTAAAGCTTTTTAACTGAGAGATTAACATCTGTGGAGAACAAAATTGAGCAAAAGATTCATAATGCGTAAAACGTCAGCAGCTTTGTCATGTCTTCTCTTTCTGTTCATACTATCCGCCGCGGCCCAATCACACGCGATAGAGCCAAGCACTGCGACCCCGGATGCGCCCGGCAATACGGCAATATCTGATAATAACGGCAGGCCTAAGCCGAAAGATACAAAGATAAATCACGACAAGCTTTACATTCTGACATATCACAATTTGATTAACGACGAGAATCCCGACTCCATGAACATTACCGTGCAGAAATTTCTTAAAGACATGAAATGGCTCAATGAAAACGGGTATAACACCATTCTGCCGCGCGAGCTTTGCAATCTAAAAGCGAGCAATCAGAATTTATCGCCGAAAACGGTAATGATTGTTTTAGACGACGGGTATTATTCAAATTACGCGCTGGCTTTTCCGGTCCTAAAAGAATATAATATCAAAGCGGCGGTAATGCTGGTTACGTCATTTATACGTTCCGAGGCCCCCTCCGGCAGCCCACGCGTTGCGCCGCTTACCTGGGACGATGTGAGGGAGATGTCGGACAACGGCCTTGTCGAGTTCGGATCTCATACAAACAACCTTCACAGCCCCGAGTATAAAGGAAAT
>JAUZPW010000311.1 GCA_030705725.1 Bacillota bacterium | reverse complement strand
GCACTGCTCGGTGCTCGCCGAGGAGGCCCTCAAATCGGCGATCGCCGATTATTATAAGCGCAAGGGAATGGACCCGACGCCTATTATCGGCTGCACCGGAGAATGCAAGCACTGCGGCAAGGAATAAAAAACTTTTGTTCCCGCGGGGTTATGCCCGGAGACTTACATGAACGTTTACAGGCACATATAAAAAAGGAGCGGCGCTCCTTATAATCAAAAGAAAAAACGGTATAACCCTCTTTGGCAGGGGCTATACCGTTTTAATTTATTTAACAAGGCGTTTGATCAGAATAAAAGCCCGTGAGCCTTGGCGGTTTCGAGGAAGGTCCCGTATGTTTTATCTGAGATATTCACCCCGTATTTAAGGGCTTTCTCAAGCTTTCTTCCCTCGATTTCGCCGGGATAGAAGATTTCATTGACGCCGGGCGCCCTGCGAAGCGTCTTCATCTCGGCTATCATATCGTCCATACGGCGTCTAAACTCGGCGGGCTCCATTAAATGCGCTATATCCGTCACGTTCAGGAAGAAGCCGACCGTGGGGCAGGTGGCCGCCTGGTCGAAATCTATATGCGCCTCGTCCTTTTTATAAGCGCAGCCGGATAGAACGCCCGAGACGACGTTTATCATGAAAGCGAGGCCGTAGCCCTTGATGCCGCCGAAGTGGCAAAGCGCGCCGCCGTTAAGAATTTTTTGCGGGTCTACTGACGGGCTGCCGTCCGAGTCGACGCCGATGCCCTCAGGAAACGGCACGCCTTCCCGCATCATCGCATATGCCTTGGAGAGCGGTACCTGCGTCGTTGCCATATCAAGCACGAACGGAGGGTTTTCTCCGGCGGGCGCGCCGAAGGAATAGGGATTGGTGCCGAGGTAACGCTCGGCGCCTCCGAAGGGAACGGCGGTTTTATCAGTATTCGCGTAAAGATAACCGACCATATCGCGCTCCGCGATAAGGGTTGCGTAGTAACCGCCCGCGCCGTAGTGGTAAGCGTTGCGAACGCATACGGTGCAGGCGCCTGTCTCTTTCGCCTTTTCGGACGCTATTTCGACCGCGCGGGACACGACGACACCGCCCATGCCCCGGTCGCCGTCGATTATAACCGTGGACGGGGATTCGGAAATTATTTTAATATCGGGATTAGGATGCACGATTTTTCTGTCGCAGGCATCTATGTAGCCTCTTGAAAGGTTTACTCCGTGCGAATATATTCCCCTGGCTTCCGACTTAACGAGCACGTTCGCCATTATATCGGCGTTTTTTTCGTTATAGCCGGCGGCGGAGAAGAGTTTGCCGACCTGATCCTTAAGTTCTTCGAACGCTATAATCATCGGACAAATACTCCTTTATAATTGCATAGTAAACTGCGGGCGCTTTTGCTCAGATATTGTCGATGGAGCTGGTTTGCGCGGTTTTGGCCCTTTCCCTTGACTCATGCGCATGGAAGCACGCGACGCAGTGACCCGGGCATACTTCGGTAAGCGGCGGATCGGACTTTTTGCAGTCTTCGCCGGCCATCCAGCAGCGCGGCGCAAAACGGCAGCCGGGCTTTGGATTCATGGGGCTCGGAACGTCGCCTTTGAGCACGATGCGCTCGACCTTTCTGTCCACGTCTGCAATCGGCACGGCGCTTAAAAGCGCTATTGAGTAAGGATGCATCGTGTTCGCGAACATCTCGTCGGTTTCAGCGACCTCAACGACCTGGCCGAGGTACATGACGGCGATTCTATTTGAGATATGCCGCACAACGCTCAGGTCATGGGAAATGAACAGGTAGGACAGACCGAGCTTTTTCTGAAGGTCCATCAGCATGTTTATTATTTTGGCCTGCACGGAAACGTCGAGCGAGGACACAGGCTCGTCGCAGACGATGAAGTCCGCGTCAAGCGACAGCGCCCTGGCGATACCGACAACCTGACGCATGCCGCCGTCAAGCTCATGCGGATAGTGATCGAGCAGCGAAAGCGGGATATCCACCATTTCGCAGAGAGCTTCGACCCTTTTCTCTATCTCGGCGGCTGTGCCCGTATGATGGATGACATAGGCCTCGCTCAATATCTTTTTGACGGTCTTGCGGGGGTTTAGGGAAGAGTACGGGTCCTGGAAGATGATCTGCATCTTACGGCGGAGCTCCAGGCTCTTTTCTCCCCTGGCTTCAAAGATATTTTTGCCGCGATAAAAAAGCCGGCCGTCGGTCTGGGGGAGCAGACGCATTACGACGTTTCCGACAGTGCTTTTGCCGCAGCCGCTTTCGCCGACGAGGCCGAGAGTCTCGCCGGGGTAAATTTCAAAGCTTACGTCGTCTACCGCATGCAGCTTTCCTTTACCCGGAATTGTAAAATATTTTATAAGATGCTCCGCCCGGACAATAGCCTCCTGTCCCTCGTGCTCCCCG
>JAUZPW010000310.1 GCA_030705725.1 Bacillota bacterium | reverse complement strand
TCACAGAATTGTCCCCGCGCTTAAAGTTGGATCGGAAAACATCAGCGTTGCTGAATATAACTTCGATTATTATAATAACGTCACTAACTACGTTTCTACCATGGAAAACTACGGCATGAAGGCCGAGTCCATCGGACTTGACCTCAATAAGCCGTTAAGCGAGCAAAAATATTCAATCGGCGCGCCGGGAATCAGCACCTGGGATGATTATTTCAAAACGCAGACAACCACAAGCATCAAGAGCACGGTGCAGCTTTATCTTGCGGCAAAGGATGACGGAGTCAAACTTCCGGAGGCAAAGCAGAAGGAATTAGACGAAAGTTTTAAAAACCTTGAGGAATACTGTAAAAATTCAAATATATCCGTTGACAAATATCTTGCTCAGAATTACGGCAAGGGAGTAACTGAAAATATAGCAAGAAAGTCAATTGAGAGGTCGTATCTTGCCGAGTATTATAGCGGCACTAAAAAAGATACTTTCAGTTTCTCAGATGCGCAGATAACCGATTATTACAATAAACATAAGAGCGATTTCGATTTTGCCGATTACCGCTCCTTTGATTTCAGCGGAGAGCCTCCGGCGGCAAGCAAAACGCCCTCTGCTCTTAATTCAGCAGCCGGCAGCACAGCCGCCGCGGATGACAAGTCCTCAAAAGACGCAAAATCAGCCGAAGCGACGGCGGCGGACAATGCCGCGAAAGATGCCGCTATGGCGCAGGCTAAGCAAAAGGCGGATAAAATGGCGGCTTTAGTAACCGACGAGGCCTCATTTATAAAGCTGGCGGCCGAAAACGCGCCGAAGGATCAAAAGGAAAGCTACAAAGATCCCGAATATACGCTTAAAAAAGGCGCTACGGCATCCGGCATGATGGACTCGGTAAAGGCCTGGGTTTACGACGACGCCCGCAAAAGCGGAGACAAGGCGGCTGTTAAAACCAATTCCGGATATACCGTTTTATACTTCATAAAGCGTTATCGTCCGAACGATCCGACTGTCAGCGTCCGGCATATATTGATTCAGCCGCAGATCACGGAAGGCGCGAAGAGCGCCACGCCTGAACAAAAGGCAACGGCCAAGAAAACCGCGGAGGATATTTACAAGCAGTGGCAGAGCGGAAAGAAAACCGAGGATTCTTTTGCAGAGCTTGCGCAGAAGAGTTCGTCGGATCCCAGTTCAGCCGATAAGGGCGGACTTTATAAAAATATCCACCCCGGACAGATGGTGCCCACGTTTAACGACTGGTGCTTCGACGCCTCGCGTAAACCCGGCGACAGCGGTATTGTGGAATCAAGTTACGGTTATCATATAATGTATTTTGTTGGCAAAAGCAAGGCATATTGGATGGCAAACGTTGAGGATACGCTTATTTCAAACGCGTACAAGGATTTTGCCGATTCCCTTGATAAAAAATACAAGTCCGCAGAGAAAAGCTTCGGCATGAGTCTGGCAGGAAAGAAATAATTATTATCTGATAAATTCGGAGGGAGAGCATTTCGCTCTCCCTCCGAATAAAACGTTTTATGGGATTTGTATAGCTTTTTCCGGATCGGCTTTCAGATACTCGCCTTCCTTCATGGAAATATGGCCTGATTCATATGGCTTTCCGTTTATTGTAACAATTACTTTATCGGTATTGTAATATTTCCCGAAGGTGTCGGAAATGCTTTGAAGAATCATAGATTCCGTGCCTGAACCCGTGTTTAAGTCCTTCACGGCCGAGCTGTAAAAATCAACGTGAACGATATTTTTTTCATCAAGGTATATATTGTTTATTTTGGCGCTTTCGGGGATTGCGATATGAAGATCGCTGTTAATTACCTGCTTATAAGCTGCGCCAAGTACATCGGATGCTTTATCGTTAGTCTTAAAGCTTACTTTTTGATCTTTAATATATATTTTCCCGTTTTTTATATTCGGATAGAAAAAGCTTATATTTTGCGTAAGCGATACATTTTCTTCGATTTTTTTAAGCGACGAGCTGACTTCCGTTGCCCCTGAGGAAAAAACGGTTTTTACCAGACCGATGTTCTTTGCGTAATAATCTGCGGTTTTGCCGTTTTGATTCTCAGTTTCAACCTTTATAGCTTTATAGTTTCCGGATGGGGTTTCGACGGGCGCCTCAATATCGGTAATGGTACGTCGTGAACCGTCGGAAAGAGTCCACGTCGTGCCTTTTTCGAGCGGCTCCATTAAAAGAATTTCAGCTTTTTCATTTTCCTTATCGGTAAGGTTCTCACGGTAGTAAGCCTCAGACCTCCTGTACACCTCTGAGAGCTTTCCTCCCTCAAGCTTCAGCACGCTTAAGGTCTCTGTGCCGCCGTTATTTATTCTCTGCTGAATTTTATTGTCGGTTGTGTAATCAATAGTCACAGTAAACGATGCGTATTCGTT
>JAUZPW010000031.1 GCA_030705725.1 Bacillota bacterium | reverse complement strand
CGCTATCCAGAAGGCGAACCGCGCCGGCTATACTGCAGTCGTGTCGCACCGCTCCGGCGAGACAGAGGATGCAACCATAGCGGATATTGCCGTTGCGACAAATGCCGGTCAGATAAAAACCGGAGCTCCTTCAAGAACCGACCGCGTCGCGAAGTATAACCAGCTTCTTCGTATCGAGGAAGAGCTCGGAGAAGTTGCGGGATATCTTGGACTTAACGCCTGGTTTAACCTGAAAAACAAATAATCAAAACATAGTTTTCTCCGGAAAACGGCTTACCTTTGAAACAGTAAATGGAGAATATAAACAAAAACACCCGCCGGAAGGCGGGTGTTTTTGCTGTGGAGGGGTCACTTAAGTATTTAGGGGGTTAAAAGGATCAGCCATAGAAATAAAACAGGGTTTTGTATATGTTGGTTTGTTCTACAGCTATATTATACAATAAGGATCATTTCCAAACTGTGAATAAAAGGTAAATAAACTGTAAACAAAAAAAGCCAAACAAATGTTTGATCTTTGATTAAAAGTATGTTATAATATTTCCATTCTATAGTAGAAGGTGTATGAAATGGAAAAGCTTACGCCGATACGCAGGACGATTTTGGAATATATTAAGAGCTCTGTAAGCGAAAAGGGATATCCGCCTTCCGTGCGCGAAATTTGTGAAGCGGTTGGGCTGAAGTCCCCTTCCACGGTACATTCCCATTTGAAAATATTAAAGGATAACGGCTTTTTAGAAAAAGACGACCACAAAACAAGAGCAATATCATTAAAAACGCGATTAAAATACAGGGATATTCCGATTTTAGGTAGAGTAACGGCAGGTCTGCCGATTCTTGCCGTTGAAGAAACGCTCGGTTATATACCGTTTGAGGACGACGGAAATGATTATTTTGCGCTTTTAGTCCGAGGCGACTCGATGATTAACGCAGGCATTCTGGACGGAGACACCGTCGTTGTGCGCAGGCAGCAAACCGCGTCCCACGGGGAAATAGTCGTTGCGCTTATAGGTGACGAAGCAACAGTCAAACGCCTTTACCGAAAGGAAGGAAAGCTGATGCTGATGCCGGAAAACGACGCCTATTCGCCTATCGTGGCCGAGAATATTGAGCTTATCGGCGTCGTAAGGGCCGTCTACCGAAAATACTGATGAATACGCTTAAAACCGAAGTACGATTTATAAAAGGCATCGGAGAAAAACGGGCTAAACTGTTAAATAAAATTTCAATTTTTACTTTGTCCGATTTTTTAAGCTTTTTTCCGCGCGACTACGAGGATCGGACAAAGTTTCTTAAAATTTCGGAGCTTAGAGACTCGGAAACGGCATGCGTCAGGGCGGTTATTGCGACTGATGTCAAGGCGTCGAGAACCCGCGGGGGACGTCAGGTTGTAAAATGTCGGGCCTTTGACGACACAGGAAGCTTCGAAATCACTTTTTTTAATCAGCCATATATAAAGGGCCGTTTAATCAAAGGAAAAGAATATATATTTTACGGCAGGGTGCAGAAAGACTTTTTAGCAACCTCAATGGTTCAGCCGTCGTTTGAGGAGTACGGAAGCATCATGAAAAACATGGGGAGGATACTGCCCGTTTATCCTCTTACCGCCGGGCTTTCGAGAAACGACATTATGAGAGGAACCTCAGCTGCACTTGAGGCTGCAGGCACTTTTGTCGCTGATGTTTTGCCGGAGGAGCTAAGAAAACGTTATAAGCTTGCGGATGCTTATTACGCATATGAGAACATACACTTCCCGAAAACGATGGAGGACGCCCTTGCAGCCAGGCGCCGCTTTGTTTTTGAGGAGCTGTTTTTTATTTCGCTCGGGCTTAAGCAGTTAAAAAGCCGGCGAATAAAAGAAGAAGGCATTTTTTTTCAAGATACGGATACCGATGCGTTTATAAACGCATTGGGCTATAAGCTGACAGGCGCCCAAAAAAAAGCTGTTTGCGAGGCGGCGCGGGATCTTGTTTCCGGGAGGCCTATGAACCGATTGCTGCAAGGCGACGTAGGCTCGGGGAAAACCGCGGTGGCGGCCGTTTTAATTTATCTGTCGGCGGTAAACGGATTTCAGACTGCGTTTATGGCACCGACGTCTATTCTCGCTGAGCAGCACTTTAAGACCCTGTCGCCGATTTTCGAACGGTTTTCAATAAAGACCTGTCTGCTTACAGGCGCCGTCAGCGCAAAGGAAAAAGCCAATATTTGCGGCAGAGCGCGTTCGGGCGAAATAAAGCTTTTAATCGGAACGCATGCACTTATTGAGAAAGAAGTCGGATTTAACAAGCTTGCGCTTGTTATTACGGATGAACAGCATCGGTTCGGCGTAAGTCAGAGAGCAGAGCTTTTATCGAAGGGCGACCGGAACACCCCGCCGCATATGCTTGTAATGTCGGCTACCCCCATTCCAAGGACTCTGGCGCTTATATTGTACGGCGACCTGGATATATCTGTTTTGGACGAGCTTCCCCCGGGCAGAAAACCCGTAAAAACCGGGCTCAGGTCGGACGAGGCCAGAGCGAGGGCGTTCCGCTTCGTCAAAAACCAGCTTGAGGCGGGAAGACAGGCTTATATCGTCTGCCCTCTGGTGGATGACAACGGAAACGAGGAGTTAAAGGCGGTCGAGGCATACGCCGCGAAGCTGCAAGACGAGGTCTTTCCGGGAGTTGAAATCGGAATCATGCACGGACGGCTGAAACCGTCAAAAAAAGAAGAGATCATGCGGCGGTTTGCCGCAAACGAGATTAAGCTTCTTGTTTCAACCACGGTAATCGAGGTCGGCATTAACGTCCCGAACGCCACCGTCATGATAATAGAAAACGCCGAGAGGTTCGGGCTTTCTCAGCTTCACCAGCTGAGGGGACGTGTCGGACGCGGGGCGGAACAGTCATATTGCGTTTTATTTTCGCAAAGCGACAACGAGGAAACGTTAAAGCGGCTTAGTGTTTTTTGCAGCACCAACGACGGCTTCAAGATAGCCGAAGAAGACCTGAGGCTGCGCGGGCCCGGCGACTTTTTCGGCAGTCGTCAGCACGGTCTTCCGGTATTAAAGACAGCAGACCTTGTTTCAGATGTAAGGACGCTGAGAGAAGCGCAGGAGGCGGCGGACTATTTGCTTTCTGAGGATCCGGAGTTTACCGGGCCGGAGCATGCGAAGATTGCGGAGTCCGTATGCAAGCTGTTTGAAATAAGCGGACAGACTTTTAATTAATATTTGCAGTCATATTTAATACTGTCAAGGCGTTTTGATTTTGTTTAGTGGACATTAATTAAATTATTGAAAAAGTACTTGACAATCGGATGCATTTCGGATATTCTAATTAAGCGCCTGTATAGGCGCGAAGCGATGATGCCGTAGATTGCCGTTTCGCGGGGAACTTCGGCGGAGTATGTCCGACAATCGGGCGGAGAGCATTCTGCCTTATGCGCGCGAGTTCAGCAAGGAACGGAACTGTCCGGTATTCCCGGAAAAGCCGTTTGGAACCAACACGCGTTATGTAGCCGGATACCATATGTGTATAATCCGGTTATATTTTTGCCCACACGTGATACGCACGGCGGCGTTGGCAGAATCTCACCGTACAAAGTCGAAAAATTAAATTTTGATCGACAGAGTACTGTCAGGAGGAAAAGCTATGCCCAATATGGAAAAAATGAGAATCAGACTCAAAGCATACGACCACCAGCTTATCGACCAATCGGCGGAGCGCATAGTCGAAACGGCTAAACGCACCGGAGCCAAGGTTTCAGGCCCCATTCCGCTGCCTACGGAAAAGCAGATTATCACCATCCTGCGCGCGGTGCACAAATATAAAGACAGCCGCGAACAGTTTGAAAGACGTACCCACAAGAGGCTAATCGACATTGTGAAGCCTTCACAGAAAACCGTGGAAGCCCTTATGAACATGGATCTTCCGGCAGGCGTCGAAATCGAAATAAAGCTGTAAAAGAAGCCCCTAGTAAAAAGTTAAGATAAACGGCATGTCCGGCGGGTAATAAGGGTTGCCGTCGGACGGGTCAAGTCAGCGCGGGAGATTGCGTTGACCACTAACCTAAAGGAGGAAGCAAAAATGCTAAAAGCGATCATAGGCAAAAAGGTCGGCATGACTCAGATTTTTGACGCCGACGGAAAAATTATTCCGGTTACAGTTATTGAAGCCGGTCCCTGCGTGGTCGTGCAGAAGAAAACCGAACAAAAAGAAGGCTATAACGCGGTTCAGATCGGATTCTCCGACATAGCCGAGAAAAAGCTTTCGAAAGGCGAAGCCGGTCATTTCAAGAAAAACAGCACCGCCACGAAAAAGTACCTGAAGGAATTCAGAACTGAGAATTCCGAAGAACTCAATATCGGCGATTTGTTAAAGGCCGATGTTTTTTCGGCGGGAGACAAGATCGACGTTACCGGAGTCAGCAAGGGCAAGGGTTATGCCGGTGTTGTGAAGCGCTGGAACGCGCATTCGCAGCAGCACACTCACGGCGTCGGCCCGGTTCACAGGAGCGTAGGTTCAATGGGCGCGAACACCGACCCTTCCAGGGTTATGCCCGGCAAACATATGGCGGGCCATCTGGGCGCTGAACAGGTTACCATACAGAACCTTGACGTAGCAAAAGTAGACGCGGAGCTTAATATAATAGCTGTCCGCGGCGCCGTCCCGGGGCCCAAAGGCGGCATCGTGTTCTTAAAGAGCACGGTTAAGAACGTCTAAGGACCGATGGAAAGGAGGATTACACATGCCTAATGTTAAAGTATATGATATGAAAGGCAGCGAAGTCGGCGAGATAACTCTTTCCGACGCCGTGTTCGGCATAGAACCGAACGAAAATGCCATTCACGCTGTTGTAAAAAATCATCTGGCAAATCTGCGTCAGGGAACGCAAAGCACCCTGACAAGGGCAGAGGTATCCGGCGGCGGAGCAAAGCCTTGGCGCCAGAAGGGTACAGGACGCGCACGCCAGGGATCTACAAGGTCTCCGCAATGGACGCACGGCGGAATCGCGTTCGGCCCGAAACCGCGCGATTATTCCTACAGGCTCAATAAGAAGGTAAGACGTCTGGCGATACTTTCCGCGCTTTCCGCAAAAGCGGCGTCGGGCGATATTATTGTTATTGAGAATCTAAACCTTGATGAAATCAAGACAAAAACGTTTGCGGAATTCTTAAAGGCTGTTGACGCTGAGAGAAAATCGCTGGTGGTAACGCCGGAAACCCGTGAAAACATCGTTAAGAGCGCCAGAAACATAAAAGGCGTCAAAACGGCCGTAAGTGGAGTAATAAACGTATACGATATTCTAAATGCCGACAAGTTTATAGTCGACAAGGATGCGGTTAAAAAGATCGAGGAGGTGTACGCACAGTGAAATCGGCATATGACATCATCATAAAACCGGTTATCACCGAGCGCTCGATGGAAGGTGTGGCCGACAAAAAGTACGTGTTTGAAGTTGCCCGCGGCTCAAACAAAATTGAGATAAAGAACGCCGTTGAACAGATTTTCGGCGTTAAGGTCAAAAGTGTTAACACGGTAAGCCTTCCGGGAAAAGAAAAGCGCGTAGGCGTGCATATCGGAAAAACGCCGGCGAAGAAAAAAGCGATTGTAACGCTTAAAGACGATTCTAAGGGCATTGAGTTGTTTGAGAACATGATTTAACAATAAAGCCCGCAAATTGTTAAACGACTTGAAGGAGTGAAAAAATTATGCCGATAAAAACCTTCAGCCCGACTACGCCGTCGAGAAGACATATGACGACGCTGGACAATTCGGGACTCAGCAAGGTTAAGCCCGAGAAAAGCCTTCTTGAGGCGCTTAAAAAGAACTCCGGGCGCAACAGCTATGGCAGAATAACCGTACGCCACCGCGGCGGCGGAAATAAAATCAAATACAGGATAATCGATTTCAAGAGAGATAAAATCGACGTTCCGGCTAAGGTTCTGACCCTTGAATATGATCCGAACCGTTCCGCGAACATTGCTCTTCTGGAATATTCCGACGGCGAGAAACGTTATATAATCGCACCTTTTGGGCTTTCCGTAGGAGACACCGTCATGTCTTCGGAAAAAGCTGACATTAAGCCGGGAAACTGCCTGCCGCTCGCCAATATTCCCGTGGGTACTTTTATTCACAACATCGAGCTTTATCCCGGAAAAGGCGCACAGCTTGTCCGTTCCGCGGGAACTGCGGCACAGCTTATGGCGAAGGAGGGAATTAATGCTCAGATTCGTCTGCCTTCGGGCGAGGTTCGCGTAGTCAGGCAGGAATGCAAGGCTGTAATAGGCCAGGTAGGGAATCTGGATTATGAGAACGTTCAGATAGGCAAAGCGGGACGCAACCGCCATATGGGCTGGCGCCCAACCGTCAGAGGTTCCGTTATGAACCCGGTCGACCATCCTCACGGCGGCGGCGAAGGCAAAAGCCCGATCGGCCGTTCCGGCCCGGTTACCCCTTGGGGCAAGCCGACGCTGGGCTATAAAACCAGAAAGAAAAATCACCGTACCGATAAGCAGATTATTAAACGCCGCAACGGCAAGTAATGAAAGGAGGCACAAATTAAAATGGGCAGAAGCGTTAAGAAGGGCCCCTTTGTGGCTCCAGAGCTCATAAAGAGGGTTACTGAACTCAATGCGAAATCAGAAAAAAAGGTATTAAAGACATGGTCGAGATCTTCTACGATTTTCCCCGAATTCGTAGGGCATACAATCGCAGTGCATGACGGAAGAAAGCATGTGCCTGTATACATCACCGAGGACATGGTCGGACACAAACTTGGTGAATTTGCTCCCACGCGCACATTCAGGGGCCATGCCGGTTCAAAAACAACGGCAGCACCGGCCGCGAAGTAAGGCTGAAGGAGGACAAATTAATGGAAGCAAGAGCATATTTAAGGCATGCGCGCATTACGCCGCGTAAGGTCAAGATTGTCTGCGACCTTATCCGCGGAAAAGACGCGGGTACTGCCGCCGCCATTCTTCTCAATACTCCGAAAGCCGCGTCGGAACTTTTGATAAAGCTGCTTAAAAGTGCCGCCGCAAACGCGGAGAACAACCATCAGATGAACCCAGACAAGCTTTATGTATCCGAAGTTTTCGTAACACCCGGCCCGGTAATGAAAAGGGTTATGCCGAGAGCTCAGGGCAGAGCGTTCAGAATACTCAAGAGAACGTCGCACGTCACGATGGTCTTAAAAGAGAAAGAATGAGGTCGAGGAGGTAAATATGGGCCAGAAAGTCAATCCGCACGGCTTACGTGTGGGCATAATTAAAAATTGGGACTCCCGCTGGTTTGCAAAAGACGAGGCCTTCGGCGACCTGCTGGTAGAGGATCATAAAATCAGGGAATATTTAAAGAATCTTCTTTATTCTGCCGGCGTTCCGAAGATTGAAATCGAACGGGACAACACCAAGGTAAGGATTTTCCTGCACTGCGCGCGTCCAGGCGTTGTTATCGGCCGCGGAGGCACGGAAATAGAGAAGCTTCGCCTGAACATCGAGAGCATGATTAAAAAGCCTGTCGCGCTTAATATCGTAGAGGTTAAAAACCCCGACTTAAACGCGCAGCTTGTTGCCGAAAATATTGCCGCCCAGCTTGAAAAGCGTATCTCGTTCAGACGCGCTATGAAGCAGGCGATGGGACGCACAATGAAGTTCGGCGCTAAAGGAATTAAAACCGCAGTTTCCGGACGTCTCGGCGGAGCTGAAATCGCAAGAAGCGAACATTATCACGAGGGAACCATCCCTCTTCAGACTTTGAGAGCGGATATCGATTATGGCTTTGCCGAAGCCAAAACGACATATGGCCGCATTGGCGTTAAGGTATGGATTTATAAAGGCGAAGTGCTGACAAATGGCCCGCGTTCCGCAAGCGTCGAAATTCCGGCGCCCCGCCGTGAGCGCAGACCTGAAAGACGCGACGGAGACCGCCGCCCGCAGAGACCGTTCGGCGACAACAGAGGTCCCCGTAACTTTAACGACAACAGAGGACCGCGTCAGTTCGGCGACCGTCCGCAACAGCCGCGCCCGACAGGCGACCGTCCGCAGCAGCCGCGCCCGGCAGGCGACCGTCCGCAACAGCCGCGCCCCACGGGCGACCACCCGCCCAGAAGGGAAGGAGGAGCTAACTAATGCTGATCCCCAAAAGAGTTAAATATCGCAGAGTTCACAGAGGCCGTATGACAGGAAAGGCGTTAAGAGGAAATAAGGTAACCTACGGTGAATATGGCCTTCAAGCTCTTGAACCGGCCTGGATAACCAACAATCAGATAGAAGCGGCACGTATCGCAATGACCCGCTACATTAAGCGCGGCGGTCAGGTATGGATTAAAATTTTCCCTGATAAGCCGGTAACGGAAAAACCCGCCGAGACCCGAATGGGTTCCGGTAAAGGATCGCCTGAGTACTGGGTTTCGGTTGTCAAGCCGGGGAAAGTGCTGTTTGAAATCAGCGGAGTAACCGAAGAACTTGCCCGCGAAGCGATGCGTCTCGCCGGTTATAAGCTGCCGATCAAAACTAAATTTGTTAAACGTGAAGACCCGGTAGAAACCGAGACAGGTGGTGATAATTGATGAAGGCAAAAGAAATTCGTGAGTTGTCGGGCGATGAGCTGCAGAATAAGCTTCGCGATCTTAAAAAGGATTTGTTTAATTTGAAGCTACAGCACGCGACAAATCAGCTTGACAACCCCATCCGCATCGCCGACGTCAAAAAAGATATTGCCAGACTCAAGACGATTATCCGCGAAAATGAACTCGCGGCAAAGTCCTAAAGGGAGGTAAGCTTTAATGGAAGAAAGAGCTTTCCGCAAGACGAGGGTCGGCAAGGTTGTCTCAAATAAGATGGACAAAACCATCGTCGTTGCGATTGAAGACAGCGTAAAGCATTCGCTTTACAAGAAAATTATAAAAAGCACGTACAAGCTGAAAGCACACGATGAAAACAACGCGTGCAATATCGGCGATAAAGTAAAAGTTATGGAGACCCGCCCGCTGTCCAAGGACAAAAGATGGCGTTTAGTCGAAATAATTGAGAAAGCAGAGTAAGGAGGGTTCGCCATGATACAGCAGGAAACAAGGCTTAAGGTTGCCGACAACACCGGCGCTAAAGACTTAAAATGCATCCGCGTGCTTGGCGGCTCTACCCGCAAGTACGGCAATATCGGCGACGTTATCGTCGCTTCGGTTAAAAAAGCGACTCCAGGCGGAATCGTGAAAAAAGGCGAGGTCGTGCGCGCGGTTATTGTCCGCACACGCAAAGGGGTAAGACGCGGTGACGGAAGCTATATCCGTTTCGACGAAAACGCCGCCGTTATTATTAAAGAAGACAAAAACCCGAGAGGCACCCGCATTTTCGGGCCGGTAGCAAGAGAGCTTCGCGACAAGGATTACATGAAGATACTCTCTCTGGCACCGGAAGTACTTTAAGGAGGCGTCGCTTAATGAATCATATGGAAATAAAAAAGGGCGACACCGTTATCGTTCTTTCCGGGAAAAACAAGGGCAAGAAAGGGAAAGTCCTGACTGCTCTTCCAGCTAAAGAAGCGGTGGTCGTCGAGGGCATTAATTTCGCAACGCGCCATGTACGGCCGAAAAGACAGGGAGACCAGGGCGGAATCATCAAGCAGGAAGCCCCGCTCCGCGTCTGTAAGGTTATGCGCGTATGCCCTAAATGCGACAAGCCTACCCGTGCAAAGCATACGATCCTTGAAGGCGGCGAAAAGGTTCGTGTATGCATGCACTGCGGCGAGACCATATAGGGAGGAGAATGAAACGTGGCTGAAAAGAAAGAAAATGTAGCGGCGCCGGAAAAGAAAAAAGCGGCGTCGGCAAAAGATAAGAAAGCGGACCCGGCAAAGGCTGAAACGGCTGAAAAAGCGGCGCCCGTTGAAAAGAAAACTCCTCGTATGCTTATAAAGTACAGGAACGATGTCGCACCCGCTCTGATGAAAAAGTTCCAGTACAAGAGTTCAATGCAGATACCGAGAATCGATAAAATTATCGTTAACGTCGGCTGCGGCGAGGCCCGCGACAATACGAAGGTCCTTGACGCCGTTGTGAACGATATAACCACAATTACTGGACAGAAAGCGGTCGTTACAAAAGCGAGAAAATCGGTTGCGAATTTCAAGGTCCGTGAAGGAATGCCGATCGGAGCCAAGGTAACCCTCAGATCAAGCCGCATGTGGGAATTTATCGACCGTCTGTTTAACGTGGCCCTTCCGCGTGTCCGCGATTTCAGAGGAATCAGCGCAAATGCATTTGACGGCAGGGGCAATTACGCT
>JAUZPW010000309.1 GCA_030705725.1 Bacillota bacterium | reverse complement strand
CGTTCTTATAGCGTCGCTTAACGTGCGGAGCATTTCTTCGTTAATCCGGTCAATTCTGTTATGAGCCATAATCTTTAGACTCTCCTAACCTAGCGTGGGATTTCTTCCATTGTGAACGCTTCGATGACGTCCCCTTCTTTTATATCGTTAAACCTGTCTACGTTCAGTCCGCAGTCGAAGCCTGACGCGACTTCCTTTGCGTCATCCTTAAACCGTTTAAGCGAGGCAAGCTCACCTTCGTGTACGACTATGCCGTTTCTGATGATACGCACTGAAGCCGTGCGTACGAGTTTGCCGTCCGAAACATGGCAGCCGGCGATTGTTCCGATACCGGACACTTTGAATATCTGCCTGACCTCGGCATGCCCCAAAACAGCCTCTCTGTATTTCGGCGCAAGCATGCCCTTCATGGCTGATTCCATTTCCTCGATGCAGTCGTAAATGATTCTATACAGCCTTATATCGACGCTTTGTCTCGCAGCGCTCTCCATAGCAAGCGGATCTGGCCTTACGTTAAAGCCCACTATAATGGCTCCGGAAGCTGCGGCAAGCATTACATCCGACTCGTTGATAGCGCCGACGGCCGAATGGATTATATTTACGCGGACCTCTTCGTTTGAAAGTTTCTCAAGTGAAGATCTAACCGCCTCGGCCGAGCCCTGCACGTCGCCTTTTACTATTATATTTAATTCTTTGACGTCTCCCTGCTGAATATGCTCAAAAAGATTTTCTAGCGTTATTTTTTCTGTATGGCTGGCTCTTTCGGCTTTTTCCTGGTTCTTGCGTTCTTCAACCAGCTCGCGCGCCATGCGTTCATCCGTCACGGCGTGGAAAAGATCGCCCGCCTCCGGTACTTCCGAGAGACCGAAAATTTCTACAGGCACGGATGGCCCCGCTTTTTCCATTTTATTTCCCTTATCGTCGGTCATCGCCCTTACATGTCCGACCGCTTTACCCGCGATTATTACGTCGCTAAGGTTAAGCGTTCCGTTTTGCACAAGGACTGTCGCCACCGGTCCGCGGCCTTTATCAAGTTTTGCTTCTATTACGACGCCCTTCGCGGCGCGGTTAGGATTCGCCCTGAGTTCGCGCATATCCGCCGTCAAAAGCACCATTTCGAGCAGATTCTCGATTCCCTCGTGATTTTTCGCGGACACCTTGCAAACTATGGTATCTCCGCCCCATTCCTCGGGAACGAGGTTGTATTCCGTTAGCTGCTGCATTATCCGGTCGGGGGTGGCGCCCTCTTTATCCATTTTATTTATCGCCACTACTATCGGCACGTTTGCCGCTTTGGCATGGTTTATCGCTTCGATCGTCTGCGGCATTATTCCGTCGTCCGCAGCAACAACCAGAATCGCTATATCTGTCGCCTGGGCTCCCCTCGCACGCATTGATGTAAACGCCGCGTGGCCCGGTGTGTCTAGGAACGTTATATTCCTGCCTTTTATTTTTACCCTATAGGCGCCTATATGCTGGGTGATTCCGCCGGCCTCGCCCGACACCACGTCAGTATGCCGGACGGCGTCAAGCAGTGAGGTTTTTCCATGGTCGACATGGCCCATTACCACGACCACGGGGTCGCGCGCTTCAAGATTCTCGTCAAGATCGCTCGAATCGTCTATCAGGCGCTCCTCTATTGTGACCATTACCTCTTTTTCCACCTTGGCACCGAATTCGAGCGCCACAAGAGCCGCCGTATCGTAATCTATCATTTGGGAAACAGACGCCATTACTCCAAGCTTCATAAGCTGCTTGATTACATCGGCGGAAGTGCGCTTTAATCGCGACGCAAGCTCGCCGACATTTATTTCATCGGGAATCATTACTTTAAGCTGCACCTTTTTTGCGATTCCCTGCTGGAGCCGCTTCATCTTTTCCTGTTCTTCCTGATATTTTTTGCTGCCGAGATACGGCCTCTTGTCGTTTGTCTTTTTCTTTGATATTTTTTGTTTGCCCTGGCTCATTTTGTTTGCCGATTCGGGAACGAGCGCATCTACCTTATCGTCATATTTCGCGAGATCAACCGAAACGGTTCTTGTATCAACATAACGAACCTCCGGCGAGGCTTTGGTAAACGGACGGGAGGACGGCTGCTGCAACTGTGGTTTTGGCTGCGGCGGTTGGCCCGGCTGCTGGGGCTGCGGTTTTTTTACAGGCTCCTCCTTTTCCGGCAGGTAAGCCGCCTCTTTATTTTCCTCGGCCGGCTTTTCAGCCTTTGCCGGAATCTCACCGCTCTCTATCTCGGGTGGCTTGGCGGTTGCAAAAATCTCTTTAATATCCTCAACCTGGTTTTTGAGCGTGAGATAGTCGAATATTACATTCAACTCCTGCTCCGTAAGCACCTGCATATGGTTTTTCGGCGCTGTCAGGTATGTTGAAAGAATGTCGGCTATTACT
>JAUZPW010000308.1 GCA_030705725.1 Bacillota bacterium | reverse complement strand
CGGCGGTTGTCAGCAGGTTCCCTTCCGACGGCGAAAGCGCTTCCATCACAAGGGCGACGCCCTCCTTTTGGGCTCTGGAGCATATTATCATTAACGCCTCGACCACCTGTTCATATACGTGCGCCCTGTTAACGCCATAACCGGGATGCGGGCACGTGACCTGCATATACCCGGCTCCCATCGAGGCCGCGGCCTCAGCGCTTCTTATAAGGTAATCAACTGCTTCTGAAACCTCTTTCCTGCTCCTTGACGTCAGGCTGTACGGGTATGCCAGTATTTCCGGGGTAAACATCGATATTTCAATTTGGTGCCTTTTCTTAAGCTCTAAAATTTCCGAAACAGCGCCCGCGTCCATATCGTAGGCGTACGCGTGCGGCCTCGCGCCCCAGACCTCAACTCCGTCGAAGCCATACTTCTCAGCCATTTCAAAACAAAAGCCCAAGGGATACCGGCGGAATTGATATGTAAGAAATGAAAATTTCATGGGTTCCTCCCTGATAATCTCCGTATTAATCAAAGCTTATATTATTCCCGCCCGGGAGGCTTCCGAAGCTTTGGAAAGCCCGCTTATTCTGTGGTTGACGTCTGAAAGCGCGCGGTAAGCGTCCTCAAAAACAGCCTCGAGTTCCCGGTACAATTCGGAATAATCCTTCCTTGGTTCCGTTATTTCTTTTATATGCAGAAATTTCCTCGCGGCGGAATAATCCGGGTAAAGCCCGCAGCCCACGCCGGCGATGATGGCGGCCCCTATTCCGGTTCTTTCCTCGGCGTGTTCCGGCAAAAGGATCGGCATCCCGGTAACGTCGGCGAATATCTGCCTCCATATCCTGCTCTTCGCCCCTCCTCCGATAACCGCTATTTCTTTCACGCAGACGCTTTTCCTGATGATTTTGAGGATTATGTCGAGATTAAAGGCGACGCCCTCCATTACCGCCCTGTATAACTGCGGCGGCGCCGTATCCTGTCTAAGCCCCAGAAAAGCGGCGTTCGCTCCCGGGTCCGGCCATGGGGAGCGCTCCCCCATAAGATGGGGCAGAAACAGGGTCCCGTTTGCTCCCGGTACTGAAAGCGCCGCCAGAGCGTCGATTTCCGGGTATGACAGCCTTCCGCCGGACAAAGCGTTTCCGCTCCAGGAATAAGCTGCCCCGCCCGTCTGCATGGTGCCGAGGTATGCATATTTGCCGTCGATTACATGCAGCTCCGTCTGCATTCGTTTTTGAGGGTCCCATATGAGGCTTTCGGTCGTCGACATCACCCAGGAAGAACTTCCGAGGCATATGTAAGCGTCGCCCGGGGAAATGCTCCCTCCGCCGAGATGCGCGGCCGAGCCGTCTCCCGCTCCCATAAAAACGGGGGTTCCCGCCGCCAGTCCGCATTCCTCCGCGGCGCGCTTCGTAACCGTTCCGATAACCGTCCCGCAGGCATGAACCTTTGGGAAGACAGCGGAGGAGAGCCGCACCGCGTCCAGTATTTTTTCGGACCAGCTCATTTTGTTTATATCATACGCCGCGGTGTAGGAAGCGTCTGTCGGATCGGTGGCTTTTTCTCCCGTAAGGCGGTAATTTATATAGTCCTTTGCCTGAATAAAGCAGTCCGTCCGTTTAAAAAGGCCGGGATAATGCTTTCTGAACCACAGAATTTTAGGCAGGGTGTAGTTTGGGCAAAAGGGCTGCCCGGTAATACGGTAAAAATCCTCCCGGCCGAGCTTTTCCGATAAATATCCGGCTTCGGCTTCCGCTCTGGCGTCAGACCAGATAATGCTTTCAGCCAGAGGCTCGCCGTCCTTTGAGAGCGGGAGACACCCCATCATCTGCCCCGAAACGCAAACGGCCGCGACCTCGTTTTTATCCTTTCCCTCAAGGGCCTTGCGCGTCGCCAGGCAAAAGGCGTTCCACCAGTCGCCGGGATTCTGCTCCGCCCAGCCGCGGCGCGGATATTCCGTCTCATACCCGTAAACACCGCTCGATAAAAGCTTCCCTTCCGCGTCGAATAAAGAAGCTTTGTTTCCCGAAGTGCCGATATCATGAGCCAGGATAAAAGAACTCATTGCCAAACTCCTTTTGTTTCAGGTCTCCCGAAGAGCTTTTATCATCGCGTCGGCGGAAGCTGTGCCCATGCCGATGCGCGCTACTCCCATGTCGGCCATTTCACGAACCACATTCACGTCGCGGATTCCGCCCGAGCATTTTACCTTCACCTTGCCGTCCGCCGCTCTCAGCATCAGATGCGCATGTTCGAGCGTGCACGCTCCCAAAAAGCCCGTTCCGGCCTTGACGAAATCCGCGCCGCCCTCGATGACGAGCTTTACGGCAGTTTCGGTCTGCTCCGGAGTCAGTATGGAAGGCTCGATAATAACCTTCAGGATATGCCCCGGAAGAACCGCCGCGCGAACCGCCTTAATTTCATT
>JAUZPW010000307.1 GCA_030705725.1 Bacillota bacterium | reverse complement strand
GCGCTTTTGATGCTGAGCTTCAACCTTATGGCCGACGGACTGCGCGACGCCCTCGACCCGAAGATGAAGGAGGCATAAAGAATGCGTGAAAAAGTGCTTGAAGTACGGGATCTGTCCGTCTCCTTCAAAACCGTCAACGGAACGGTTAACGCAATCCGCGGGGTCGACCTTGACTTATATAAGGGCGAAACCCTTGCCATTGTCGGAGAATCCGGCAGTGGAAAGAGCGTTACCGTAAAGGCCGTAATGGGGATAACCAGCAGCAACCAGACGATTGATTCAGGATCGATTTTATTCAGCTATACGGAAAACGGGAAAAAGGCTGAGAAGGATATTCTGAAAATGTCAAGGGACGAAATGCGCCAGCATATCAACGGCACGCGCATTGCAATGGTATTCCAGGACCCAATGACAAGCCTTGACCCGACCATGACCATAGGCATGCAGATAATGGAAGGCATGATACACCATCTGCATTACACGAAAGAGCAGGCCAGAAAACGGGCTATAGAGCTTCTAAAAATGGTTGAAATAAGCGAGCCGGAAAAACGCATGAAAAACCATCCCCATCAGCTTTCCGGCGGGATGCGTCAGCGCGTGGTTATCGCCATCGCCCTTTCCTGCAATCCCGACATACTTATTTGCGACGAACCCACCACTGCTCTGGACGTAACGATCCAGGCGAAAATTCTCGAGCTTATAAAGGATATTCAGAAAAGGCTCGGCATAACCGTAATATATATTACCCACGACCTTGGCGTCGTCGCCAAGGTGGCGGATTACGTCAATGTTATGTATGCCGGCAAGATTGTGGAGAAAGGTACGGTTAACGATATTTTCTACTCCCCCATGCACCCGTACACATGGGGACTGCTTTCAAGCATGCCCGATATTTCGATGGAAAACAGCGAAAGGCTGTACACTATTCCGGGAACCCCTCCGAACCTTATGGGAGAAATCAAGGGCGATCCCTTCGCACCGCGCAACATTTACGCGCTGGAAGCGGATTTCAAGGCGGAACCCAAGCTTTTACAGATAAGCGATACGCATTACGCCGCGACATGGCTGCTGGATGAAAGAGCTCCTAAAATCAGTATGCCGGAATCCCTTAAAAAACGTATTGACAATATGACGAAGGGGGCGGCGAACCTTGCCTGAGAAACATCTTCTGGAAGTTGAAAACTTAAAGCAGTATTTCAGAATCAACAAAAAGTTTACCGTAAAGGCCGTGGACGGGGTTTCATTCTATATTGACGCCGGTGAGACATACGGGCTTGTCGGCGAGTCGGGCAGCGGAAAATCGACCATAGGGCGGAGCATCATACGCCTTTATACGCCTACCTCGGGCAGGGTTACCTTCGAGGGAGTCGAGATTTCAGGACGGCTCGGAGAGCAGGATATAAGGCATCTGCGCACAAAAATGCAGATGATCTTTCAGGACCCTATGGCCTGCCTTAATCCGCGCAAAAAGGTAAAGGATATAATCGCGCAGGGACTTGACATACATCATCTGTATTCCTCAGAAAAAGAGCGCGAGGAAAAGGTCTACAGGATCATGGAGAAAATGGGCCTCTCGCACGAGCACGCCAACCGCTATCCGCACCAGTTTTCAGGCGGGCAGCGTCAGCGTATCGGCATCGCGAGGGCGCTTATCATGAATCCGAAGCTTGTAATTGCCGACGAACCCATTTCCGCGCTGGACGTTTCAATTCAGGCTCAGGTGGTTAACCTTATGCGCGATCTGCAAAAGGAACTCGGGGCTGCTTATCTTTTTATAGCGCACGATCTTTCCATGGTTAAATACATATCGGACCGGATCGGCGTTCTGCACCTTGGACATCTTGTCGAGGCGGGAACGACGAGGGATATTTTCGAACACCCGCTGCATCCGTATACAAAGAGCCTGCTGTCGGCTATTCCGCACGCAAATCCTATACAGGAAAAGGAAAGGATCGCCCTGGTTTACGATTACGCGACAAGCGGCATAGATTACACAAAGGGTACGCAGCGGAAAATCACTGATACGCATTTCCTTCTTGCAACCGACGAGGAGTTGGCAAAATGGACCGCAGGATAATTAAGAAAGCATCAGATTAAATAACCGAAGGGCAAAACCGGATTATTCGGGGCATATATTTAATAACCTGCGGATTAAGCCAATCGGGGATATTTTGCGCTAGATATCCCCTGATTGGCTTATTTCGGGCATCTACCATGCTTTGCATAATTTATTTCTTTGTAGTATTCTATTTACATCAAAATTGTTTTCTACCAGGTTAAAAAAGCAGTATTACTTAATAAATGCTTCTGGGCGCTGAGGCGGAGCACGGACTCTAATAGATTGGAGAAGAAAAATGAGAAAAAAACCGTTTGTTATCGATATACACACACATCCGGCGTTTTTCGAGCCGATCTGCG
>JAUZPW010000306.1 GCA_030705725.1 Bacillota bacterium | reverse complement strand
TAAGCCCGCTGTCGATTTCCTCATACGATATTGTAAGCGGCGGCAAAAGCCTTATTACGTTTTTCCCCGCCGTAAGCGCGAGCAGGCCCTCCTTAGCCATCTTCGCCACCAGAGCCTTGTGCTCGCCATACTCGGTGGGGACTTCGACGCCGAGCATAAGCCCTAGCCCGCGCACCCCGAGGACTTTTGAGCAGCCCCATTCTTTGATCCGAACTTTTATGTATTTGCCTTTTTCCGAGACCTCAATGAGAAACCCTTCCCCTGTTACAATATCCAGAACGGCGTTTGCCGCGGCGCAGCTTATTGGATTCGCGCCGAAGGTGGAGGCGTGCGTTCCCGCGCTCAAAACTGAGCCGACCTTTTCCGCGGCGATCACCGCTCCAATCGGAAGCCCTCCGCCTAGCCCCTTAGCCGCCGTAACGACGTCCGGAGTTATTCCGCAGCCCTGAAAGGCGAAAAATGTGCCCGTCCTCCCGACCCCGGTCTGAACCTCGTCTGCTAAAAATAGAACGTCATTTTTGCGGCAAAGCTCATACGCGGCTTTTACATAATCCCGCTCAAGTGGCAGAACCCCGCCTTCTCCCTGAACAAGCTCTATAATAACGGCGCATGTGTTTTCCGTCATCTCATTTTGAAGCGCCTTTATGTCGTTTGCCGGCACATAAGCGAAATCTTCGGTAAACGGAAAAAAATAATTATGGAAAACGTCCTGTCCGGTAGCTGCGAGCGTTGATATCGTTCGCCCGTGAAACGAGTTTATAAGCGATATTATCTTCGAGCGCCCCATGCCGTATTTATCAAAGCTGTACTTTCTCGCAAGCTTTATCGCACCCTCGTTTGCCTCGGATCCAGAATTTGAGAAAAAAACGCGGGACATCCCCGTAAGCGCGGTGAGCCTTTCGGCAAGTCTCGCCATCGGCTCGGTGTAATAAAGGTTTGAAACATGCTGCAGCAAGCCTGCCTGCTTTACTACGGCGCTTATCCACTTTTCATTTGCATATCCAACCGAATTTACGCCGATACCGCTCGCAAAGTCGATATACTCTTTTCCTTCGAAATCGTAGAGAACGACTCCGCGCCCGCAGCGTAAAGCCACCGGATAACGTCCGTATGTCTGCATTACGCAGTTCTTTTCAATCTCCATTACCTGCTTGGAATTCATTATTAAACCTGCCTTTGACTATATAAACATCGTTCCAACGCCTTCGTCCGATAAAAGCTCGATCAGTATCGAATGCGGTACGCGCCCGTCCTGAATGTTTGCCCTGCGGACGCCGCTTCTCATAGCCTCCACGCAGCATTCCACCTTTGGTATCATCCCTCCGCTTATAATACCGTCCTTTTCGAGCGCTGGTACGGCTGAAAGCTGTACTTCCTTAATCAGCGAATTCTCGTCGCCCGGGTTTTCTAGGATGCCCCTGACGTCCGTAAGCAGAATCAGTTTCTCCGCTGAAAGCGCGACCGCAAGCTTTGAGGCCGCTATATCGGCGTTTACGTTATATGTCTCGTTTCCGTCAATGCCCTCGGCTATGGTTGAAATGACCGGGATATAGCCCTTCTGCAGCATGTCGTTTACTATTCCGGCGTTTACCGTTTTTATCTCTCCGACAAGTCCTAATTCGCAACCGCTTTTTAGCTTGACAGCCTTAAAAAGCTCGCCGTCAAGCCCACAAAGTCCGACCGATTTTCCCCCCGCGCGGTTTATCGAGGCGACAAGGTCTTTGTTTACCTTTCCGCAAAGCACCATCTGAACAATGTCCATCGTTTCCTTGTCGGTATAGCGCTGTCCGTTTACAAAGCTCGGTTCCTTGCCGGTTTTCTTAAGCATATCGTTAATCTCCGGCCCGCCTCCGTGCACTAAAACGACCTGAACACCCACAAGCGTCAGAAGAACAATGTCGCGTATGACCGCGTTTTTAAGCCCAGGGCTTACCATCGCGTTCCCGCCGTATTTGATTACGACGATCTTCCCGTTATATTTCTGGATATACGGCAGGGCCTCAATAAGCACCGCCGCTTTGTCCGTTCCCGAAACTCCCATATTGACCTCCGTTTCTCCGCGCAAAAATAAATTTACAAAAATTCCTTAAGCGAAATATGTGTAAAAGCATAAGCCTTTACTGCTTTCTGCTGATGGGGAGCACGCCTTTTTATGTTCTGTAATCGCCGTTTATCCTTACATAATCGTATGTAAGATCGCAGCCCCAGGCTGAAACCTCGGCTTCTCCCTCATTCAGGCTGATGTTTATTGTTATTTCCTTCTCCGACAGGACTTTTTTGGCGAGCGCCTCGTCAAAGGAAAGTCCCGCTCCGTCCTTGCAAACGTCGACGCATCCTGCCTCGGAGGCAAACGAAATATCTACGAGTTCAGGCTTAAACGGGGCTTTCGAATATCCCATAGCGCATAAAACGCGTCCCCAGTTAGCGTC
>JAUZPW010000305.1 GCA_030705725.1 Bacillota bacterium | reverse complement strand
TTATCGCTGCAGGATTTTTGCGAGAGAATGGCCGAATACGATATAAACCGCAGGACGGTTGAGAGCCTCATACGCTGCGGCGCTTTTGATTCGACCGGAGCGCGGCGTTCGCAGCTTATGAATATTTACGACCGTGTTATCGATTCCGTCGGCAATGCGCGCAGGCAAAACGTAGCGGGTCAGATGGATCTTTTCGGGAGCGCTGAAAACAGCTCGTTAAATCAGATTGACTTGCCGGATATAAAAGAATTCTCTCAGCGAGAGCTGCTCGCAATGGAAAAAGCGAGCACCGGGCTTTTCTTATCGGGCCATCCGATGACGGAATATTCGGCGCTGTTAAAAAAAGCGATGGCCGTGCCGATAATAGCAATAGTAGCAGACGCCGAGCAGGGCGAAACAGGGGAATACTCGGACGGCACGACCGTGACGATAGGCGGCGTGGTTACTGCTGTCCGTTTAAAAACAACAAAGTCTAACTCCCAGATGGCCTATATAACCCTGGAGGACACAACGGGGTCAATAGAGTCTCTCGTTTTTGCAAAGGTTTTATCGTCCTGCGGGTCATATCTCAAGGAGGACAGTCCCGTTATTCTTCGCGGGAGGATTTCTGCTAGGGAGGACGAAGAACCGAAGCTTATAGCCGAAGAGATACGTCCGCTCACGGAGCTTGACGCCGGGGCTATGAGAACAGGCGGCAGGAGACCCGAGAACGCCGGAAAAAAGGACGGTAACAGACTTTATCTTCGCTTTCGGACGGAATCGGACGGAATAACTAATCGAGTTCTTTCGGTTATGAGGTTTTTCCCCGGAATCAGCCCCGTTACCTTCTATTTCGAGCAGACCAAAAAAAGAACGGATTTGAACCAACGCGTAAGAATTTCGGAAAAGCTCGTTGCGGAGCTTAGGTTGTTGATCGGTGAAGAAAACGTGATTGTTAAATGATGTTTTTCGTTATATAATGTTTGTATCTATAAGGAGGGCCTTACACATGGAACCAAAAAGGATAAAACGCATAGGCGTTTTGACAAGCGGCGGAGATTCTCCCGGAATGAACGCGGCAATTAGAGCCATAGCGCGAAGCGCTTCGGCCTATTCCATTGAATGCCTCGGTATAAGGCGAGGCTACAACGGGCTCATAAACGGGGACGTAATAAGCCTTGACGCGAGAAGCGTCGACGGTATTATAACGCGCGGCGGCACAATGCTTTATACGGCTAGGTGCGAAGAATTCAAAACCGAAGAAGGCATCAACAAAGCGGTAAATACCTGCCAATATCTTGGGATGGACAGCCTGATCACGATAGGCGGTGACGGTACGTTCAGGGGTGCTAAGGATCTCTCCGATAAGGGAATTCATACTATCGGCATCCCCGGAACGATAGACAACGACATCGTCTGCACCGAGTATACCATAGGTTTTGATACGGCCTGCAACACGGCTCTTGACGCTGTTGATAAGCTTCGCGATACAATGCATTCGCACGAGCGCTGCTCGGTTGTTGAGGTGATGGGGCGACACGCCGGTTACCTCGCAATGTACGTAGGCCTCTCGGCTGGCGCAACTGCGATTTTAACCCCGGAATCGCCGGTTGATTTTGAAGAGGACATATTTGAAAAAATCAGACATGCCCGCATTTCCGGCAGATCGCATCATATAATTATTGTTGCCGAAGGATACGGAAAGGCCGACGAAATTGCCGAACGCATCCATCAGGAGACGGGAATTGAAGCCCGCGTAACTATTCTGGGACATGTCCAGCGCGGCGGCAGCCCTACGGCACGCGACCGTGTGGCTGCGACAATGATGGGCTCTTATGCGGTCGAGCTTCTTAAGAGCGGTTCAACAAACCGCGTTGTTTGCATGAAAGACGGTAAAATCTGCGATTTTGATATTACCGAAGCACTGCAGATGAGTAAAGAGCTTGATCCGGCGATGCAGAAAGTCCAGAAGCTTGTATCCATATAAAAAATACCGCACGTCAAATTGACGTGCGGTTAATTTTTTTTACATTTTTGCCAGGACTTTTTTTAGTTTGGCGAAATGCGGAACCCCGTTTTCGCGCGGCGGGGAAGCCTCGCCCTGAATAAGCGGGAGAACGTAATCGATAAACTGTTTGTTAAGACCGTTTCCGGCTTCGTTTATCCATTCACGCGGAACCTTCTTTTCCGTATTCGCAACGTCTTTAAGATCAATGAGCTTAATTTTGCAGCTGTATTTTCCGCCTGTCATCTCGCGCTCGAAAGCCACCATTTTATCGGTAACGCCTGAGACCGCGTTTTCAACGGCGGATTTCCCGGCTAAATAAGCTTCGTCAAGATCGGTTTGGGAAACGCAGTGCGCGGCGCAGCGCTGCATGAGCGAAAATTCGATCGGGCGGGTTTTGCATTTCAAGCGATTTTTAACCAAGTTCGCAAGCGAATTCGCAAGTCCGCCGAGCT
>JAUZPW010000304.1 GCA_030705725.1 Bacillota bacterium | reverse complement strand
GAATACTCCCCCGAAAACGGGAAGGATAAGTATAACGACCGCCCACATAAGCTTAAAAGACGGATTGTCGTTTCGCTGAAGCAAAAGCATAAGCATAATAAAGCTCAGAATCTGGAATAGGATATAAAAGTAAATGGCGGAGGTTGTAAGGTAGTAAATAAGGAAAATAATAAGGAAGAGCTGTGCAGAGGCAAATATAGCGGTCAGAAGTATTCTCGACAGCACAATATTTTTAATTCGCCCCATTAATCCGCCTCCCTTTATTCAATCTGTCCGTTCACATCGATAAAAAGATATAAAATCTGATTGTTTGAATTCGCGTAATAAACGCAGTTAGTTTTGCCGTTTCCCTTGGCAATGGTCCCGCTGTCCGCCCCAACCTGCTTTTTAGTGTCGAGATAGATTACTTTATAATCGTCGGCAAAGGCAAAAACCCGGTCTTCTCCCGAAGCCTTGATCTGGATTTTCTTGGTTTTCGGTTCATATCCCGTAATTTCCCCGAGCACAAAAGTATTTTGGACGTGCGCTGGAGAAAGGGCCGAAATCGGCATGGCGGTAGGACGGGCTTTGAGCCGCCCCTGTGAATTTACTTCAAAGGTCACGAATTGGCCTTTAAGCGAAGGCACTTCACCCGGATTTGAATCCGACATAAGATAAAGCTCTTTGTATCTTCCGCAGAACATCGGGTACGATTCGATATAATGGCTCTCACCGGTTACTGAAATAAACGGTTCTTCCGTCACGTATGAAATACCGAACGCGCTTCTTTTGGAAACGTCGTAGGTATCCGTATCGCAGACAATAAGTCTTGCAACCGCTTTTCCGCTGCTTTTGTCTATAACGGCGTCCGATATGGCTGAACCGGCAAACGTCGAACCCAGCGACCAGGCCTTGTAAACCCTGAAATCGTATTTATACGCCCCTGGCAGCCCGCTTCTGTTGTTTTTTAGGAAAATGACGGTATTTTCGTCGGTTGGGTAGGGATTTCCGTCGACCGTTACGATCCTGTCTCCGCTCCAGTAGGTCTGTATTCCGCTGACGCAAACCGCAGTATCGTCGCTTAGCTTGTTAAGCTTCTTTAGTTTTAGCTTGCTTCCGTCGGTTTTATAGTAGTAAATATCCCCTTCTTCCGGGGCCGGTGAAACGTCCGAGGCTTGATAGCTTTCCTTTCTTCCGTCCTGATCCAGTATGCTTATTTTGTTGCTTTCTATGCCCGTAACGGCGCAAAGCCTGTAGTCGGCGGCTTTGTTACCGCTTTTCAGCGCGTTGAAGATCATACGCGCGGCGTAATCTCTCGTTGCGGGGTCTGAGAGGACTAGTTTGTACCCTTCCAGCATCCCCTTTTCATCGGCCAGCTTTTCGGTGTTCGCCATCCAGTTGGCGCCCGTAAGCCCCGCCGCCTTTGCGTCGGTGCCGAATGCCGTAAGCAGCATCTTAGCCATTTCGTCTCCGGTGATCAGCCCTTCGGGGTCGAACCTTCCCGTTGTTTTTCCCAAAACGGCGCCCTCCTTGTAAAGGGCCGAGATATATCCGTTTGCCCAGTGTCCGACAATGTCCTTAAGCTCCGGCGCCTGATTAATAAATCCGTCTGCGTCGGTCGTTTCCTTCACGGCGATATAAACCATCTTGGCGAATTCCGCGCGCGTCACGTTTCCGGCGGGCCTGAAGGTGCTGTCGCTATAGCCGTTCAGAACTCCGGTTTCCGTCAGATAAGCCGCGGCCTCTTTGTTCTTGATTGCGCTTCCGTCCTTAAACGCGGCCGACGCGGTCAGCGAAAACAGTGCGGAGGCTATAAAAAAGGCGCAAAGCATTTTGTTATTTTTAATCAATATATCTCCTCCCGCTCGGTTATTATTATATTTTACTCCATATTCTTCCGCGAATCAACGGGCATAAGCGTTGTCCAATGCTCAGAAAATAAAAATCTCATATCTTTCGCCGCCGAACGCTTTATCTTTTCAAAAAGGTGTCATTTAGGAAACATTAAGGGGTCGGAACCCTTTAACGTTTGATTCGTCCGCAGGCGGACATGCGCCGCCGGAGGACACACTGGACAAAACCATCGGTTTTGTCCGCCCCTGGGGAAGTTTCGAGGGGGAATTGGCTTCCCGCTCGAAAGGCGGTCGAATCTTTCGACAGCCTTAAGCGCCCCGCGGCTTTCGCCGCTGGGCACTAAACTCTGTTTACAGTTTTTTCGAAATCCTGCGCCTGCAGGCGCGTTTTGAAAAACTTGCTTTGCGCAAACGAAGAGAGTGTAAACAAGTTTTTCAAAACTTAAATTTCGTCTTTTTCGGCGACATGTGCGTCGAAAAAGACACATTGTCAAGCCTGCAAAAAAGGCTTGACGCACTTTAGTCTCAAAACGAACTTGTTCGTTTTGAAGCGTGAAGACTTTGTCTTCACGCTGAAGCGCCCCGCGGCTTTCGCCGCGGGGCGCTT
>JAUZPW010000303.1 GCA_030705725.1 Bacillota bacterium | reverse complement strand
TCGATAAAGCCGTCACGCTCAAGATCGTCGTATGCGCGCTTCGTCGTAATTACGCTTATACGCAGCTCTTTAGCGAGCAGCCGCATCGACGGCAGCGCCTCGCCTTCTTTCAAAGCGCCGCTCATGATCTGGCTCTTGATCTGCTGCGTTATCTGCTCGTAAATCGGCTTGCCGGATTTATTGCTGATGATTATATCCATAGGGTCACCTCTTATATTGTATATAACCTATATGCACAATATAACACTGAAATTAACGAAAGTCAATCTTCCTCGAAAATTTATTGAATGACGGAAAAGCATGCTGAATAAAAGAATGCCGCGCGAATAGGTTCGCGCGGCATGCATATTATACAGGTTTTGCTTTTTCGTGGCCTTTTTTTGCTTTTCCCTTTATCTCAGGTACGGGCGGAGCCTCGTTATCCGGCAGGTGCATTTTATGGTTTGACTCCGTTCCGTGCGGGTCCTTCGGGTCCGGCCTTCGCATTCCCGCTTTTGCCATATTTATATCTTCCCTTTCGCCTGACTTTTACTTTATTATCCTTCGCAAAGAGAAGCGATTTTATTCGTATTTACGACCGTGATTTCCCACGCCGTAGGGTCTGACAGAAAGCGAAACTCGGCGAGCATCTCGGCGGTCGTTCTGAAATAGAGCGGCGCTTTCGCATACGAGCCGACAACTCCGAGGCTTTCAAGCAGCGATTCGCGGCGGGGTGCATCCTCCTTATCGGAAAAGCAGACGTCGCCCACGGAAACGACGGGTTTTCCGGCAATTTTGCCGATATTGACGAGCTTTTTTACGTTTTCGACAAGCGCGTTTATATCGGTTATCTTGCCCTGCTCAATAAGAAACTCGAAATTGGAGGCCGGCTGAACCTCAATAAAATCATAAAAAGCCGCGATATTAATAAGCTCTTCGTCCGGCTTTCCCGCAAGAAGCGCCGAGTAAAGCTCACCCTCGTCGCATCCGGACCCAAGCAGAAGATTGTCTCTCGCCTTTTCAAGAGCGGGTTTCGGCGCGGGGGTTTCGGAGGCGAGCATATAAAGCGCTTCCCTGCCCGCGGCGTTTTTTGAAAGCAAAGTGGCGTGATAAACCCGGGCGCCTGAAAGCACCGGAAGCTCAAGCCCGTAAATAAGCTTGAAGCCCTCGGGCTTTTTTAGGCCGGCTTCTGAAAACGCGCCGACGGACGCGAAATCGGTTATCGCCATCGCGCTCTGGCAATCCTCCGAAGCTTTTTTTATATATTCGCCGACGTCCGCCACCGAGTCGCCCGCCGAATATTTTGTGTGCAGATGCAGTTCCACCCGTTTTATAAGGCGCCGCCTCCCGGTATTTATTTAGAAGCCAGGCCCGCGTTTTAAGATATAAGCTTTTCGAGCTTGGTTCTGTCGAGAATCGTTATCCCGCCCCGGGAAAGAGAGACCATTCCCTCGCTCTGGAAATATTTCAGCATGCGGGTTACGACCTCGCGCGCGGTGCCGAGATGCCTGGCTATCGCGTCATGCGTTATTTCAAGGTTATCCGTCGCGTCCACCGAGGACTGCTCGATAAGGAAATGCGCAAGGCGCTTGTCGAAGCTCGTAAAAAGCACCTGTTCCATTATCCACATCACGTCGGAAAAACGCGAGGACATAAGCTCGTTCGTATAGTCGGACACGGGAAGCGACGTTTTGTTGAGGCGGTTATATACCGATGTGGGGACTAAAATTATGCCGCTGTCCTTTTCGGCCTGCACATAGATGTCAAAATTTATATTTTTCATCATGCACGAGGCGGACAAAATACAAATATCCCTTTCAAACAGGCGGTAGAGCGTGATCTCCTTGCCGCCGTCGGAAACTATATAAACGCGGAGCTGGCCGCTCGTAACGAGAAGCATGCCGACGCAGTCGTCCGGGCCGCTCAGCAGAAGCTCCCCTTTGCCGAAGCTGCGCGCGACGGCCGAATTTTCAATAAGCCTTTTTTGATCTTCTGTAATCTGAGACCAAAACGGCAGGTATTCCGACAGAAACTTTAATTTTTGTTGTTCAGGCATGGTCTTACCTTCTTTGTCATGTGTCTTTTATTATACAGCATAATAAAAAAGAATAGAACAAAAAATAAGGCGGCCGTGAGGCCGCCTTCAGTGTGAATGTGGGATATAGGTTTTTATGCTTTTATCATATCGAGAATCTGCTTTTTGCTTTTAACGCCTACCGAGGAGGATCTGACCCTGCCGTTTTGCAGCACCACGAGCGTGGGGATGCTCATTATGTTAAACTGCGCCGCGAGATTCGGTTCTTCATCCACATTTACCTTGCAGACCTTGGCGGAGGCGCCGACTTCTTCGGCTATTTCCTCGACTACGGGAGAGACCATGCGGCAAGGCCCGCACCAGGGAGCCCAGAAATCTATCAGAACGGGTCTGTCGGATTCGAGCGCTTCTTCCTTAAAATTGCTTT
>JAUZPW010000302.1 GCA_030705725.1 Bacillota bacterium | reverse complement strand
GCTGCGGCGAGAGAACAGCTTAATCTTGACAAAGTGCTTCTTATTCCCGCGGGCATGCCTCCGCACAAGGCCGTGCCGGAGGGCTCGCCCGGCAAGGACGAAAGGCTTGAAATGGTAAAATTGGCCGCTTTCGAATATCCGTTTTTGGAAGCCTGCGATCTCGAGATCAGGCGGAGCGGCAAAAGCTATACGATAGACACCGTAAGCGAGCTAAAAAAGAAGTACGCAGACGCGTCGTTTGATCTTATAGTGGGAACCGACATGTTATTAAACCTTGAAAACTGGCACAGAGCGGACGAGCTCTTTAAGCTCGTAAGGGTAGCGGCCGTCAGGAGGCGAAGCTCTGACGAAGCGGCTATTCTAGGCAAAGCCCGAGAATACGAGCGGAAATTCGGCGCGGATATTGTGCTTATAAATTGCGTCGCTATTGAAATCTCCTCAACCGAAATACGCAAAGAAATAAAAAGCGGCAGAGGCGAAAAATGGATACCGGGTGGGGTATTAAGATACATTAACGAACGGAAACTATACGTCTGAGGAGCTAGAGCATATGGATTTAAACATACTGAGGGAGGAAGCCGGGAAAAAACTCGGTGAAAAACGGTTTAAGCACGTTTTAGGCTGCGAGAAGGAATCCGAAAAGCTTGCGAAGCATTGGGGAGCTAATCCCTGTGACGCCAGGGCGGCGGCTCTTCTGCACGATATTACGAAAGAGAATGACCGGGAAGAACAGTTGAAGTTCTGCGAGAATCATTGTATAATTATCGGCGATATTGAAAAAACGGAATGGAAACTTCTGCATGCGATTACCGCCGCCGAGCTTTCAAGGTCCGTTTATAATATGCCCGTCGATATATGCGAAGCCGTCAGGTACCATACGACGGGAAAAGAAAATATGACCCTGCTTCAGAAGATTCTTTACCTCGCTGATTTTATAGAGCCTACAAGGGACTTTTTAGGCGTTGTCAAGCTCAGAAGGCTTGCATACCGGAATTTAAGCGATGCTATGTTATACGCTTTCAACTGTTCGATAAAGGATATTATGGAGCGGGACAGGGTTTTGCATCCGGATACGGTTAGTGGGCGCAATTGGATATTAAAGGAAGAGATAAGGAAATGAAATTGTTCGGAGGCAAATCCAGACGGGGATCGGTAGAAAAGCCTGAACCCGTTTTAAAACACGGGTCCGGAGCAAAAAGATTCAGGATAATTCTGATGATTATTATTTTCGCGGCGGTTATAATAAGCGTTGCCGCGATTAGAAGCATAATAAAGCCTCCTTCCGCGGGCAACACCGGAAATCCGGACACCACGGGCACAGGGGAAGAACAGGAAAGCCTTAAAATGAATGTCGGCGACGTATCGAAAAGAAAAGAGGATTTCTTCACGATGGTCGTCGCCTGCACGGACCAGGATAAAACCCGCACTGACGCCATGATTGTGGTGGCGTTCGACGTTAAGAATATGAAAATCAACATGATGAATATCCCGCGCGACACTTATTCAAAGGTTAAAAGAAACCTGAAAAAGATAAATTCGGCTTACTCCATCGGCAAGGTCGATCAAATGAAAAAGGAGATCACCCTTTTGCTCGGAATACCGATTGACCGTTACGCAATTTTTGATTTCGACGGCGTTGCCGATATGGTCGAAGCAATCGGAGGGGTAGATTACGAGGTGCCCTTCAGAATGAAATATACCGACCCGACTCAGGATCTTTATATCGACCTTAAGCCGGGCCTTCAGAAGCTTAACGGCGAGGACGCTGTGCATTTTCTGCGCTGGCGCGAAAACGACCGCGGAATTAAGGGCGGCTATCGCGACGGAGACCTCGGCAGGATCAAAGCACAGCAGGAGTTTCTCATGACGCTTGCCAAAAGAATGCTTGTGCCTTCAAATATTCTGAAGGTGCCGGAAATCGTATCGGCGCTGCTTGACAACACGGATACGGATTTTACAAAGGGAGAGCTTGTCTGGCTCGGTCTTACGGCCGTACGCTTAAACAGCGAGAACATTTCAATGCAGACGCTTCCCGGAGAAAGCCAAACGATTTACGAGCCCGGCGTCAGAATGAACCAGTCGTATTTTTTCCCGAACAAAGAAGAGGTGCTTGCGCTCGTCAACGAAAAGTTTAATCCTTACCTTGAGGATATAACGGATATAACTGTCGTAGATCTGGCGTCTGTTTCGAAATCGGACGGGGAAAAATCGCATTCGTCAAAAACCACTAAGACCAAATCGCCGTCCGGCGCAAAATCCGGAAAAAGCAGCGGCGAGACGGCGGAAAAGCTTGGCACGCCGAAAGCTTCAGACGGTAATGTCAAGGCAAAAGCAGATGAAGAAGGCGGCGAACCAGCTGGGGATCAGCCGTTTGACGATTCCATAGGTAACTAAACGAAAGGGGCCATTTGGTGGACACTCAGAAGCTGTTAAAAGAAGTATTGCTTGCCGCCG
>JAUZPW010000301.1 GCA_030705725.1 Bacillota bacterium | reverse complement strand
TCATCCTCGTCAAGCACCGTGCCGTCGCTTAAAAAACCGTTGACGTAAGCTTCTATATCCTTTGTATAGGAAAACCTGCGCCCGCCGAAAAAGGAATGGGACGAGGGGCCGAAGCCCAGATATTCGGAAAGGTCCCAGTACTTTTGGTTATGCCGGGAACGGCGGGAGGGTTTTGCGTAATTTGAAATTTCGTAATGCTCGTACCCAGCGGATTCAAGATGCTTTGTCACGTCGAGATACATATCGGCGACGGCGTCGTCCGAGGGGAGCGGGGGGGCCGCGAGGCACATCGGAGTGCCCGGCTCGAGCTTTAAGGCGTAACAGGAGATATGCTCGGGCGACAGGGCCATAATCTTCGCCGCAGATGCCAGAAAGACTTCCTGGGTCTGGCCCGGCAGGCCGTACATAAGGTCGAGCGAAAGATTATCGAAGCCCGCCGCGCGGGCGTTTTTAACGGCGGTCTCCGCGTCGGCGTATGTGTGGATCCGGCCGAGAGCCTTGAGCTCAGCGTCGTTTGACGACTGCACGCCTATCGATATGCGGTTGAAGCCTGCTTTTCTGAGCCTTTTCAGAGTTTTAAGCCCGGCGCTTTCAGGGTTTGCTTCCACAGTTATTTCGGCGCTTTTCGAGACGGAAAACGATTTTCTTATGGCGGACAGCAGCTTTATAAGCAGTTTTTCACCGATTGAGGTCGGGGTTCCGCCGCCGAAATAAACCGTATCGACCGTATAGCTTTTAGAAAGGGACGCCGATTCCCTCATATGCTCGATAACGGCTTTCACATATTTATCCTTGAGCTTTAAGTCCGCGCCCGCGACGGAGCAGAAGTCGCAATAGCCGCATTTTGAACGGCAGAAGGGCACATGGACGTAAATGCCGAGAGACTGCATAAAAAAACCTCTTTTTAATCGTCGTCTAATCGCAGAACCGCCATGAAGGCTTCCTGCGGAACCTCGACCGAGCCGAGTGAGCGCATGCGCTTCTTGCCTTCCTTTTGCTTTTCCAGAAGCTTTTTCTTCCTCGTTATGTCGCCGCCGTAGCATTTCGCGAGCACGTCCTTGCGAAGCGCCTTGACCGTTTCGCGGGCGATGACCTTATTTCCGACCGCAGCCTGCACCGGCACCTCGAAAAGCTGGCGGGGGATATTGTCCCTAAGCTTTTCGGCTATGCGCCTTGCGCGGGGGTAAGCCTTTTCGGTGTGGACGATAAAGCTCAGCGCGTCGACGACGTCACCGTTTAACAGGATGTCCAGCTTTACAAGGTCGCTTTTCCTGTAGCCCAGGAATTCGTAGTCAAGCGAGGCGTAGCCCCTTGTCCTCGATTTGAGGGCGTCGAAAAAGTCGTATATTATTTCGTTTAGCGGGAGCTCGTAATGCAGTTCGACGCGTTCCGTATCGAGATATTTCATGTCGCGGTATACTCCGCGCCTGTCCTGGCAGAGCTCCATAATGTTGCCGACGTAAGAGGACGGGGTTATTATGTTTGCCTTGACAAAAGGCTCCTCCGCCGATTCAAGCTCGGTCGGGTTCGGGTAATTCAAGGGGTTATCTATATAGGCCTGGTTGCCGTTTGTGTAGGTTACCCTGTAAACGACGCTGGGCGCGGTCGTTATCAGATCGAGGTTATATTCGCGCTCCAAGCGTTCCTGAATGATTTCCATATGCAAAAGGCCCAGAAAACCGCACCTGAAGCCGAAACCGAGGGCCACGGAGCTTTCCGGCTCGTAGGTCAGCGAGGCGTCGTTCAGCCTAAGCTTATCCAAAGCGTCGCGCAGGTCGGGATATCTTTTGCCGTCGGCGGGATATATACCCGAAAACACCATCGGCTGGACCTTGCGGTAGCCCTCCAAGGCAGCCTCAGGCGGACGCTCGGCGTCTGACACCGTGTCGCCGACCGCAGTATCCTTGACGTTTTTTATGCTCGCGGTAAGATAGCCTACCTCGCCTGCGGAAAGCGAACCTGTCGGCTCATAGCCGAGCGGGCGCAGGTAGCCTGTTTCGACGACGTCGAATTCGGCGCCGGTCGCCATCATGCGGATTTTCATCCCTGGCCTAAGTTCGCCGTCAAATACGCGCAGATAAATTATCACGCCTCTGTACGGATCGTACTGGCTGTCGAAAACAAGAGCGCGAAGCGGGGATTCAGGATCGCCGTTGGGAGGCGGGATTACTTTTACTATTTGTTCGAGCACTTCCGGAATATTGACCCCGAGTTTAGCCGAAACAAGCGGCGCGTTTTCCGCCGGAATGCCGATGACATCCTCGATTTCATGCTTTACGCGCTCAGGGTCGGCACTCGGAAGATCGATTTTATTAATAACGGGCACTATCTCAAGGTTATGCTCAAGGGCTAGGTAGGTATTCGCCAGCGTCTGGGCTTCTATCCCCTGCGCGGCGTCGACTACCAGAACCGCGCCCTCGCAGGCGGCGAGCGACCTGGAGACCTCGTAGTTGAAATCGACGTGGCCGGGAGTGTCTATCAGATTCAGCTCGTATATTTCGCCGTCG
>JAUZPW010000300.1 GCA_030705725.1 Bacillota bacterium | reverse complement strand
AAGAGGGATGCGTCGGCACGCTTATCTTCGTTTGTTCATACTTAAGGGCAGGGGCGCTTCCTATGCCCTGCGAAACTCCCGTTCCCCTGAACAATTTTTCTCTGCTCAAAAACATCAGCACCTTAGATAACATTTTTACTTTTTTATCTGCCATGGGTTTCAAAACCCAACAATAAATACGATAACATTATTTTTTCTTCTTGTCGATCATAAATCCGATAAATCCCCCGATAATTACGCCCACCAGAATTCCGTATCCGCTGTTGCCGAAGCTGTTGCCGATAAAATAGCCCGCGAGTATGCCGACGCTCATGCCTACTCTCGTATATTTGTTCCTGTTCAGTCTCTCTTTGTCGTTAGGATTCAGCATAATAAACTTCGTCCTTCCCGTATTTTAATGTCCTGTATTTATGAAATACGCCGAGCCCCGCTCCGGGGTTTTATATGCCTTCGTCCTCCGGGCCCGCGCCCGACGCCTCAGGCAGCCTGAAAACTCCCACATTCTCAATGGCGGTATCTTTCATGCTGTCGGCCAGACTGTCAATGTCAAGCTCCGCCGAATCCAGATCGCACATTGAAAGCTCGATCGCCATTCCGAGGTTAATGCCGTATATGACCCTGACGTCCTCCCGGCCTATAGACAGCGCGGACGCGCACTTAAAAGGAGACCCTCCTATAAGATCGCAGAGTATAAATATTCTCGAGCAGCCGGACATGGAATCCAGAGCGTTCTTCATATTTTCTCTCAGATCGTCCTCGCTCTGCCCCGACGTAAAATCCACGGCGGCCGCGTTGACATCACCCGCCAAAAGGTTCAAGGCGCTTAAGAAGCCCGTTGCGAAATTCGCATGGCCCGAAATTATCATTCCGGTCATAAAACCCCTCCCTTAAAACAATAATATTAACAGAACAGCCGAAGAAAACTGTCGGATTAAGCCATTTTCAATACTATAACTTTTCTATAATTTCAGCCGCTTTTCTAAGATCGTCCACTTTGTAATCGGCCGAGGATATATCGTTCGGGATGTGTTTGTCTATGTAGCCGATAACCGTCATTCCGGCCCGGCACCCGGCCGTAACGCCTCTGATGGAATCCTCTATTACAACGCAGTCTTCCGGCCTGGCTCCTAGAAGCTCAGCAGTTTTAAGATAGATTTCCGGGTCAGGCTTGTTATTTGACACCATTTCGACCGTGGTTATCACCTCGAAATAATCGCCTAGCCCGCACTGATCCAACTTTTGTTGCGTCGTTTTTTTAGGCCCCATCGTGGCCAGACCCAGCCTGTAGTTTTTAGCCCTGAGTTCGTCGAGCAGCTCCTTCGCATCCGCGTTTAAAAGCTCCCCGTAATCTGCCGCCGTTTCATTTGAATAATATTCGTTTACGCGTCTTTTGGCCTCCTCCTTGCTTACTCCGAGCAGGCCGCCGACCTGAATATAATAGGCCTCGTCGGTGGCGCCCACTATATTATAAAGGTCTTCCTCCCTGACTTCAATCCCGTTGCTCTTAAGAAACGCCACTTCACGTTTAATATAATAGTATTCGGAATCTATAATGACGCCGTCCATATCAAAAATTACATATTTTTTCATTTTCAGAAGCCCTTTCGTCCCGGTATTTCCTTTTTGCAGATCTATTGTAGTGTAAGCTATCGAAAAAAGTATGAGGATGCACCCGCACGCCTTTATAAACGTAGTTTCTTCCTTTAAGAACAATACGCCCGTAATTATGGAAAACACCGGTTCAAAAAGGCTGTAAATGGCGGCCGAGCTCGCGCCGATTATTCTAATGCCCTTTTGCAGCAGAATACCGGCTAAAAGGCCCGCGCCGATCGAATTTATCAGCATAAAGATATAAGCTTTCGGCGGCAGCCCTATAACAAGGTACCTGAAAAAAAAGTTTCCGGCAAGAAGTATCAACACCTGAACGGAGTTTATATAAACGTAAACCACGCTTGGCCCCAAGACCACGAGATTTTTTTTGTCAAGCCAGACCATATAAGTTGAAAATGTAATGCTGGACAAAAAAGCCAGAATAACCCCCGTAAGATTTGATACGCTTTTTAGATCCAAAAAGCACAGAACTCCCACCGTGCATATAAATAGGGTAACAATTTTTCTTGCGGAAAGCTTTTCTTTAAAAAATATCGAGCAGAAAAAAGAAGTAACCACCGGATACATAAAATGTATGGTAGTTGTCGAAGCAATGCCGATATATTTATATGCCGTTCCCAAAAGAAGCCCCGTCGGCAGCGAAATTACAGCCACGGTCACAAGGTCTGTAAACTGTCTTTTGGTAACCTTCAGCGAAAGGCGGTTTTTCTTAACGAGAAAGAGATGTATTGGAAATATAACACAATATGAAAAAACGGCCATATTGAAAGCGTTATTTCCAAGACTGTAGCTAATGGAAGTGAACATTGGGATAACGCCGAACAATATCGCCGATAACGAAACGTAAAGACGCCCCTTGCTTATTTCTTCGCGAAACACAGGTAGTAAGATCCTCCTCATACGTCCCGTTT
>JAUZPW010000030.1 GCA_030705725.1 Bacillota bacterium | reverse complement strand
CGTAAGATCATCATCTCCATAATATTCAAGCTCTATCCGTCCTTTTGTCCGGCCGTTCGTTACTTTTACTTTTCTTCCGAGCTTTTTAGAAAGTGTTCTTTCCATTTCCTCAAGATAATTGACGGTTATTTCTTTTTTTACGCTTTTTTCGCTTTTTTTATGTTCCTGAGAGATTTTTTTAATATATTTTTCGGTCTCGCGTACGGATAAACCGCTTTCGGTTATCTTTTTCGCAGCGGCTTCCATCAGGTTTTTATCTTCAAGCGATAAAACCGCTCTCGCGTGTCCGGCGGACAGCGTTCCCTTTTCGACCTGCTCGCGGATCGTCTGAGGCAGTCCCAGAAGCCTAAGCGCGTTTGTCACAGCGGGTCTTGATTTTCCGACCCTTTCGGAAGCCTCCTCCTGCTTGAGCCCGAAATCTTCAATAAGCGTCCTGTAGCCCTCGGCCTCTTCCAGAGGGTTTAAGTCCTCGCGCTGAAGGTTTTCGACCAGCGCCAGGATCATGGAGCGTTTGTCGTCCGCGTCAATGATTACCGCAGGTATCTCGGAAAGTCCCGCGAGCCTTGCCGCGCGCCAGCGTCTTTCTCCGGCCACAATCTGATAATGCCCCGACGAAAGCCGCCTGACGGTAATCGGCGTTATCACTCCGTTTTGCCTTATGCTTTCTGCCAGCTCGCGAAGCGAGTTGTCGGTAAATATTTTTCGCGGTTGTCCGCTGTTCGGTTCAATCTGAATAATCGGAATATTCCCCGGCCCGCCGTCCTGCTCCGATTTGCTCGAAACATCGCCGAAAAGCGCGTCAAGGCCCCTTCCGAGTCCCTTTCCTGACACTCTGTCTCCCCCCATCAGTTATTATTCCCCGTTTCTTTTTAAAAGCTCCCGTGCCGCGCTTAAATAAGCCTCCGTGCCTTTTGAAAAACGGTCGTACGCCAGAACGGGTTTCCCGTGGCTGGGTGCTTCCGAAAGCCTTACGTTTCTGGGAATCACCGTTGGATAAACCTTTTGCGCGAAATAGCGTTTTATTTCTTCCGTCACCTGCATTGAGAGGTTGGTTCTGGCATCGTACATTGTCAATATAATTCCTTCAATGTCAAGCGCGGGGTTCATTGATTTTTTAACGGCCCGAATTGATGCCATAAGCTGGCTCAGCCCCTCGAGAGCGAAATACTCGCACTGCAAAGGGATCAAAACCGTGTCCGAGGCGTTCAGGGCGTTAACGACAAGCAGTCCCAAAGAAGGCGGGCAGTCAATAAATATGTAATCATAGCGGTCTCGGATAGTTTCAAGCGCCTTTTTAAGCCTGAATTCCCTGCTTTCAAGCGCTACAAGCTCAATCTCCGCCGCGGCGAGATTCCTGTTCGAGGGAATCAGGTCGCCCCAGCTTGTCTTTTTTATTGCTTTTGCAGCTTCCACATCGTTCAGCAAAACGTCGTACACGCTTGTACCCGTTGCCAGCGGATCGGCTCCGAACGCCGAAGTGGAATTTCCCTGCGGGTCGAAGTCGCACAGCAAAACCTTTTTTCTCATGGAATTCAGCGACGCGCATATGTTCACCGCCGTCGTTGTTTTCCCAACTCCGCCCTTCTGATTTGCGATTGCAATTATTTTCCCCATATTCCACCTCGCATATAAGCTTTCTTATTATACCAATAAGTATAAAAAAATGCAATGCGGCTTCGGTATAGATAAAAAAGTTTCACGTGAAACATTAAAAATTGTTTCACGTGAAACATATCTCGTCTTTCCTCAGGCTTTGTTTGACGGTATTTTGATATTCAGTATAAGCTGTCCGTTGTACTCGGTCTTTTCATACTGCGCGTTTATGCCCGATCTTTGCATCAGGGAAACCGCTCTGTTTATGGTGTTTAAGAAAAGCCTTATATCCTTCATCACGGCAAAAGTCAGCTTTTCTCTTTTTGGCGTCTTTTCGGGCATGTTGATAAGCTTGTCTATATATTCCTCCGCCTGCATAACGTTAAGTCTGTTTTCGGCGATAAAGCTCAAGGCGGCTTTCTTCTGCTCCTCATCCGTTATTTTCAAAAGCGCCCTTGCGTGGCGCTCCGTAAGCTGGTTTTTTTTGATCTCGTTTACTATTTCGTCTGAATGCTTAAGAAGCCTGAGCTTGTTCGCCACAGCGGACTGCGTTTTTCCGATTTTCTCGGCGGCCTCCTCCTGCGTCAGTCCGAAAAGCTGTATAAGATTATGTATTCCCTGCGCTTCCTCAAAAAAATCGAGATCTCTTCTTTGAAGGTTTTCAACAAGAGCGATAAAAGCGCTGTCTTTTTCGTTGACGTTAAAAAGTATGCACGGGACTTCCGTAAGACCCGCCAGCTTGGACGCTCTTAACCGCCGCTCCCCCGCAATAAGCTCGTAGCCGTTCTGCGTCTGCCTTAGCGTAAGAGGATTCAGCACGCCGTACTGCTTTATGCTGGCCGCAAGCTCGGTAAGGCCGTCTTCGTCAAAAACCGTTCTTGGCTGGGAAGTATTTTTCCTTATTTCGCTGATTCTGATATATTTTATCTGTTTTCCGTTTTTATGTAAGCTCAGAGGCATTATCATGCTTGTCCCCCTTTCCTCCTAGGTAAATTTTACCATTTCCTGGGAATTAGTAAAGATAAACCGCACCTTTAATTGCGACCTAAAAACAAAAAGCCCGACCATAAGTCGGTACTTTCTGATTATTATTTATATAAAGTTGTAGATTCAAAGCGGCTTTGATTTTATTTTACTGAATCTTCGCGGGAATATTTTAGGCGTATCGCCGGATTTGGCTATTATTATTATCCTCCGCCCGATTTCCTCTCCCGCAAGCGTATAGTCGTAAAAACCGTCGACGGTGCCGCCCAGTGTTTTAACGGCGTTCATCGCGCTTTTGAGCTCTTCTTCGCTGTCTTTCATTTTCATCGCCAGAAAAACGCCTCCCTGCCTTAAAAAGGGCATTGTCAGCTCGCATAGGATGCCAAGCGGCGCAACGGCACGCGCCAGAGCAATGTCAAACTTCCCGCGAAGCTCGGGAAGATATGCGGCCTCCTCCGCGCGGGCGCAGAGCAGTCTCGGAAAGACGCCTAGCTTTTCGCCGGCCTCTTTTAAGAACTCAATCTTCTTATTCTGGCTGTCGAGCAGCGTTATGTCGAGGCATGGATCTAAGAGCTTCAAAGGCATGCCGGGAAAACCCGCGCCGCAGCCGACGTCTATAATTTTCTTTCCCTTAAAGTCAGCGGCTTGGAGCAAGGTAAGGCTGTCTTCGAGGTGACGCGTCCTGGCCTCGTTTTTGTCTGATACGGCGGTCAGGTTCATGACCTTATTCTTTTCCAGAACCAGCTCCAAAAAAGCTTCCAGGCGGCTTTCAGCTTCCGGTGTTATTTCCGTCGTCATTGCTTTTTGTTCCTTTCCTTCCGCCTCTGATCGAGAAAAACAATTAAAACCGCAATATCCGCGGGGCTTACGCCCGAGATGCGCGACGCCTGCCCAAGGCTGCGCGGTTTTACCTTTTCAAGCTTTTCACGCGCCTCAAGCCTGAGCGAGGTTATTTCCCTGTAAATAATGTCTTCCGGCAGCGTCACGTTTTCCATTGACCTAAATTGCTCGGCTTCCTTAAGCTGGCGGCTGATGTAACCTTCGTATCTCACGCGTATATCGACCTGCTCCCGAACCTCCGGTGGCTGCGCGGGCCGCTCCGCGTCAAAAGGTGCCAGCATTTCGTAAGAAAGCTGCGGCCTTTTCATAAGATCGATAAGGCGGCATCCGGTCGTAATGGGAGTGCTCCCGGCGTCCGTAAGCAATTTGTTAAGCTCGTCCGACTCGCTGACGCCGACCTTTGTCAGCCTTTTTATTTCCTCGTCCACGGCCTCGTATTTCTTAAGAACTCTCGCGTACCTTTCCCTCGATATAAGCCCGACCTTGAACCCGATCCCGCAAAGCCTCTCGTCGGCATTGTCCTCCCTTAAAATAAGACGGTATTCCGAGCGCGAGGTCATCATGCGGTAAGGCTCTTTCGTTCCTTTTGTGACAAGGTCGTCAATCAGCGTGCCGATGTATGAACCCGCGCGGTCAAGGATCAGGGGCGGCTCCCCTTTTATTTTCAGCGCGGCGTTTATCCCGGCTATAAGTCCCTGCGCCGCAGCCTCCTCGTAGCCGGAGGTGCCGTTAAACTGCCCCGCGCCGAAAAGGCCGGAGACCTTTTTTGCTTCGAGCGTTGGATAAAGCTCCAGCGGGTTTACACAGTCGTATTCTATCGCGTACGCCGAGCGCATAACCTGGGCGTGCTCAAGCCCCAAAACCGAATGGAGCACCTCGGCCTGCACATCCTCGGGCAGCGAAGATGAAAGCCCCTGCACATACATTTCCTCCGTGTTAAGTCCCATAGGCTCGATAAAAAGCTGATGCCGCTCCTTGTTCGCGAAGCGCACGACCTTGTCCTCGATCGAGGGGCAGTACCTCGGGCCGATACCTTCGATCAAACCCGAGAACAGCGGCGAGCGGTGCAGATTCTTCCGAATAATTTCATTCGTTTTCTGCGTCGTATAGGTTAAATGGCACGCGGCCGCGTTTTTCGTCGCGGTCTTGGTCTCGAAGGAGAAGGGAATAGCCCCTTCCTCGCCCTCCTGGATTTCCATTTTAGAAAAATCAATACTTCTTTTCAGAATTCTGACCGGCGTGCCAGTCTTAAAGCGCATCATCTCGAGGCCGAGCGCCTTAAGCGACGCCGTAAGCCCTTTGGCCGGGTGCATTCCGTCCGGGCCGCTCTCTTTCGAGTATTCGCCGATTATAACCTTTCCGCCCAAAAAAGTGCCGGAGCAGATAATTACCGCTTTCGCTTTATAGTAAGCTCCCATCGCGGTGTAAACGCCCTCTGTCTTGCCGTTTTTCACGTTGACGGCAACGATCTCGTTCTGGCTTAAAACAAGATTTTCCTGCATTTCGAGCGCATGCTTCATGTAGATCTTGTATGTTTCCCTGTCCGCCTGAGCTCTTAAGGAATGCACCGCCGGGCCTTTCCCTCGGTTTAATATCCTGTATTGGATGCACGAAAAGTCCGCGGCCTTCGCCATCTCGCCGCCCAGCGCGTCTATTTCGCGCACAAGCTGTCCTTTTCCCGTGCCGCCGATCGCCGGGTTGCAGGGCATATTTCCGACAGCGTCAAGGTTTATCGAAAAACAGATCGTTTTCATTTTAAGCCTCGCCGCGGCAAGCGCCGCCTCTATCCCCGCATGGCCCGCTCCGATAACAGCAACGTCAAATTCTCCCGCTAAAAACGACATAATTTACTATACTTCCCGTTATATTTCTAATTGTTTATACTGTTTTTAATCATTTGCCAACGCAAAATCTGCTGAATATATTGTTCACAATTTCCTCGCGCACAGTCTCGCCCGTTATTTCTCCGAGCTTCGACAATGCTTCCTCAATATCCAGTATGACGGCGTCGGGCGTCATTCCGCTTCTTAAAGAGGATTCCGCCTGCTTTAGGCATAAAAGCGCCTCTTTAAGCGCGTTCTCCTGTCTCACGTTCGTGATAATGCCGCCCCAGCTGTCTCCGCTTTCGGCCCTCGTCTCCCTAATAATGGCGTCGGTCAGCGCTTTAATCCCGTCTCCGGTAACGGCGCTCACCTCGATAACCTGCCTAAAAAGGGAATCAAAGCCGTCCGTGTTGATAACTTTTTTAAGGTCAGATTTGTTTATCGCGGCAATTGCGGGGATTTCCCTGCAAAGCCCCGTAACTTTACGGTCGTTGTCGTCGAGCGGAAGAGAAGCGTCGAATACACATATCGCGAGCCTCGAGCTTTCAAGCGCGCTTTTCGCCCTCTCGATCCCTATTTTCTCGATTTCGTCCGCACTCTCCCGGATTCCGGCCGTGTCCATTACCCTTATAATAAGGTCGGACATTTTGAGCCTCGCCTCGATAACATCCCGCGTCGTCCCCGCGACAGGCGTCACTATATCCCTGTCTTCTCCGCAAAGTGAATTAAGCAGCGAGGATTTGCCGACATTCGGTTTCCCGAGAATGCTCACGGGTATCCCCTCGGTTAAAAGCTGCCCTCTTCCGAAGGATTCCGTCAGCTCTTCGAGCTTCCCGGCACTTACGTTTAATGCATTAAACGCCTCGTCCAAAAGAAAAGGATCGACGCCCTCGTCCGGAAAATCCACCACGGCGTAAAAATGCGAAACAAGGTTAAGCAAGCGGTCCCGTATATCCTTAAGTCTTCCGGAAAGCGCGCCTTTAAGCTGCGCCGCGGCGTTTTTAACAGCCGATGAGTTTTCCGAGGAAATAAGGTCTATAACGGCTTCGGCTTCCGCGAGATCCATTTTTCCGTTTACGAAAGCGCGCTTCGTAAACTCGCCGGGCTCGGCCGGTCTCACTCCGTATCCGAAAAGACAGCGAAGTATTTCCGCAATCAGCGCTTTAGACCCGTGGCAGTATATTTCGGCTATATCCTCTCCCGTATACGTGCCCGGCCCTTTAGCGTAAAAAATATTGCATAGATCGAGCGTGTTGCCGTCGCCGTCATTAAACTCTCCGTAATATACTGTGTGCTGTTTTAATTCCTGTAATCTTAATCCGTTTTTAGGGCGAAAGAAAAAGCCGGCGGCATCAAGGGCCTCGGGGCCGCTTATGCGCACTATTCCGATTGCGCCCGTGCCGGGCGCGGTCGAGCACGCGGCTATCGTGTGGCTCATTTTTCTCCTCCCTTAATCTGAAAAGACCGGCGGACTCTCCGCCGGTCATGTAAACAAACTAATTGCCGCTTCTTCTTGCCTGCTGCCCGCCGGATTTCTGCGCTCCCGCGAGCGAAATAACGATCCTGCGGTTCGGTTCGCTTCCCGTGGAATAAGTGGTAATACCCTTGTAATCCTGGAGCGCTGAATGTATTATACGGCGTTCATACGGGTTCATCGGTTCGAGCGTCATACTCTTCCTGTATTTAACCACCTTGCCGGCGATTTTCTGGGCAAGCCTGACAAGCGACTCCTCGCGTTTTGCCCTGTAATTTTCGGTGTCAATGACAATTCTGAAGTGTTTATCCTCTTTGCGGTTAACAACGAGAGAGCAAAGATACTGCATCGCGTCGAGCGTGTCCCCGCGCCTGCCGATGATAACTCCCATCGCGTCGCCCAAAATTTCAAGAGCTATGTTTCCTTCCGAATCCTCTTTAGCCTCAACCGTCGCCGTAACCCCGAAATATGGAAGAATACCTTCTATAAATTGCTTGGCCGTCTGCGAAGCTTCCGAACTCGCCGGAAGCATCGGAGGTGCCGGGCTTTCCTGTCCTCCCGTAAATTTGGGCTGCGCCGCCTCTGCCGGAGCCGCCTGGCTCTTCGGCTTCTGGGCGGGCGCGGGCTGACTAAACTTTTTCTGAGGCTGTGCAGGCTGGGGTTTTTGCTTTAATATCTGCTTCGGTTCTTCTTTTATAGGTCCGGGCGAAGAAATTTTCTTTTCCGCCTCGTAATAGGTCACCTTTACTCTGGCCGGGGCGGCTCCGATCCCTAAAAAACCGCTGCGGGGCTTTTCGAGAATCTCAACCATAACGTCGTCACGGTCTTTGTTGATCTGTTTCAGTACGGCTTCTATCGCAGCGCTTATCGATGGCCCTGTCCCTTCCATCTCCTTTTGAATTTCAGGAGCGTTACTCATCAGACTTTTCCTCCTTGGAATCTTCCATCTGTTTTTTAAGAGCCTTCTTTCGCCTGATTTCCTCTTCTTCCGCTTCTTTTTTGTGAATTTTGGCTATAAAATGCTTCGACAGCCAATATTCCTGCAGCGCGCCGACCAGGTTGCTCGCGATCCAGTAAATTCCGACGCCTGTCGGGAACATAAACGAAAACCAAACCGACATAAGCGGCATCATATACATCATTGTGGCGGCGTTCTGGCTGCCTTCAACCGGCCCGCCGGTAATCTTCTCCTGCATCCCCATCGTAACCTTGCTCATAAGAAACGCGGTAGCGCCCGAGAGAATCGGTATAATCAAAAGCGCAACGGAAAAGCTGGGGCTCTTCGGGTTCCATTGCGGCGTTGACGCAAGGTTAAGTCCAAGAAAATTGAAATTGATCTCGAAAATCTTAGAGGAAATATCCGCGACCTTTGAAACGTTTCCCTGCAAATGGTTCGCGACGCCGATCTCGATCATGTTAAGCCTGGCGCCTATGATTTTGGTCATATCCATACCGAGGCGCTGAGCTACCTGGCTGATCTGCAGCGGAGTCAAAAGCATTAAAAATGAAAGCGGCCGCACGATTACATAATAAAGTCCCAGCATAATCGGGAATGTAATGAGCGTCGGCAGGCAGCTTCCGGTCGGGCTTACGCCTTCGATCTTGTAAAGCTTTTCAACCTCCTGCTGATACCGTTGTTTGTCGTTTGAATACTTTTTCTGAAGTTCCTTGAGCTTCGGCTGAAGCTTCTGGATGTCGATCATCGCGCTTTTCGACTTGTAGCTTAAAGGCAGAATCAATATTTTAGTCAGTATTGTAAACAGAATAATAGCAAGGCCGTATGAGTGAACAAATTGCAGTATATACCTTAATATATACCCAAACGCGATCGAAATTATATCCATTATTACTTCCCCTCCAGTAAGGAGTGTTATTCAAAGTTCAAGGCACAGGGTCATAGCCCCCGCGGGAAAAAGGATTGCATCTTAAAAGCCGCCAGAGCGCCATCAGTCCGCCCTTTAGCGCTCCATACCTGCCGACGGCAATCAGGGCATATTCCGAACAGCAGGGAATATACCGGCAGCATGGCGCCGGTTTTAACCCTGAAAAATATTTCCTGTAAATACCGATCAAAAAAAGCAGCAGTTTTTTCATTCTTCTCTCATAACCTTAAGAGCCTTAAACGCTTTCAGGACCGACTGTTCCATATCGCTGAAAGAAGCGTCCGAAGAACGGCGCCGTGCCACGATAACAATATCGAATCCTGTTTTGAGGCTTGTCTCATTCAGACGATACGCCTCTCTGATCAGCCGGCGGATCCGGTTTCTCTTAACCGCGCCTCCGATTTTAACGCTTACGGTAATGCCGAGCCGATTATAACATAACCTGTTTTTTCTGCAATATACCGCAGCAAACGGGCCCGCAGCGCTTTTGCCCGCTTTGTAAAGCCGGGTAAAATTCCGGTTTTCCGTGAGCGATTCTGTAAAAAGCACTAATATCACTCTCCGGAAAAAAAATAGTTACAGCTGGAAAAATTAATGGGTCAGCCTCGCGCGGGCTTTTGCGCGCCTTCTTGACAGGACTTTGCGCCCGTTCGCTGTCGCCATTCTCTTTCTGAAGCCGTGGACCTTGCTGCGCTGACGCTTCTTGGGCTGGTATGTTCTGAGCATTTTAACACCCCCTACGTTTAATCATGCAGGCGTTAAAAAGCCCGCAATAAAATACAATTAAGCGCACTGTCTTTTGACAATTGCGCATTCTGTATTATATCTTAAACAAAACGTTCGTGTCAACATAATTTTGGCGCCCCGTCTCCCTTCTGAAGCTTCCGATTATCATTCCCCAATACTGGCCTGTTTAATTACAATCTCGGCAGCCTGAAAATCAAGTACTGTATTGAAAAAAGGTCCGTATGCTCCCGGCTCTTAAGCAATAACAATAATAATGTATAAAATGCGGGGCAAATATCTTTAAATAATTATTGACATTACATATAATTTGGAATATATTGGTAACGCAGGTAATTTAATAAAAAAGCCCAGAGATGTTAGATTTTAGGGGGCAAAACTCAAGAAATTGAGTTTTTGCCCTTTTTTGTTTATCTTAAGGGTTTTTACGGCTGTGAACGGGATCAGATTCTTTGTATGCCGCAGGCTGAATCTGCCCGGGAGTACCGCGTTAATTTAAGTCTGTTGATTAAACTAAATTTTTCACAATGTGAAAGCCAAGGAAGGACGAGGAAGACAATCATGAAAGTGTACAACAACCCCGAAGTCACAAAGGTATTCACTTCCAGCTGGACCGGCGACCGGTCGGAGGACGGACGTCCCAAAGCCGGCGACCGGCTGCTTCAAAGGCTCAGGGATATTTCCCTTGAGGAAGCATGGACTCCGATGTTCAAGAAGGGTTATAAAAACCAGGCTGAGACCAGGTTCCAAAAGAGCAACCCCGGCGTGCGCCTGATCGGCAGAGCCGTGACCTGCTCGATGGTCCCCTCCAGGCCCGACGTGCATCTCGGCATGCTTGATTACGGCTGGAAGGAAGGCTACGTCGGCTATTTCAACCAGTGGGTGGTCGACGAGATGCAGGAAAACGACGTGCTGGTCGCAGACTGTTTCGATAAGATAGCGTTCGGGACTTTTCTCGGCGGCAATCTGTCAACCTCCATCAAGGCCCGCTCAAAGCCCGGCGGAGGCGCCGTCATCTGGGGCGGCATCCGCGATCTGGAGCAGCTCCAGCGCATCGACAACTTCCAGGTATATTACAGGGGCATCGATCCTTCATACATAGACAACGAAATGCTCGCGG
>JAUZPW010000003.1 GCA_030705725.1 Bacillota bacterium | reverse complement strand
GAAAATCTCGTTAATGGGGAGGAAATCAAAGATACGGTTAAAGTTATCGGCAAAGCGGTAATCGGAGAAGATGGGCTGTGGGGTTTTATTAATAACGCCGCCGAAAAGGTATTCAACCCGGAGCCGGCAGAAAAAAGCGTTGAGGCGGATGAAAAGACTGAAGCCGATACCGATGCGGAAACTGAAACTAAAGAGAGCGCCTCGCCTGAAGGCTATAATCCGGAAAGCCTGCCGACAATAACGCCGAACGTCTTTGATGAAATTTCCCCGGACAGCACCGGCGACAATATGTCAGCCGGTGCTTTTTTGGTCAACCATCTCGTTTATAGAAAATCGGATGAAATAAAAGAAAACAATGCTGAAAGCTACGCTAAATACGGAAGCGGCATTCCTGAGGCCCCGCTTCCCGAAGGAAGCATACTGCTGATTAAGCCCGCACAAAAAGCCGAAAACAAGCTTGCAGAAAAGACAGCTTCAAAGCTTCCTCTAAAATATACTGCGCCGCTTAAGGGCGTTGTTACATCTGCTTTCGGCGACAGAACCGATCCCCTGACATACGGCGATACATTTCACCACGGGATCGACGTCGGAGCGCCGAAGGGAACGGCGGTAAAAGCCTTCGCGTCAGGAAAAGTAACGGAAACCGGCATAAGCAGAGTTTACGGCAAATATATAAGAATCGACCACGGCCTGGGTTACAGTACATTTTACGGGCATCTGAGCAAGATAAGCATAAAAAAAGGCAAAATCGTTAAATTGGGGCAAAAAATAGGCGAGGTAGGAAGCACCGGACGTTCAACAGGCCCGCATCTTCACTTCGAGCTGCGGTTTAACGGCAATATAATGAATCCTTCCGTATATGTTTCATTTGCTTAAAAAGCTTAAGCTGTCGCCTTCTTTTGTCCTTATAATCCTTTTATATGCCGTCGCCGGAAACCTTGCCCTGCTTCCGCTCATTCTCGCCGCGCTCTTAGTGCATGAAAGCGCCCATATTGCAGTCATCCGCCTCTGCGGCCTTAAGATTCTCAGAATCGAGGCTAATGTCTTAGGGTTTATCATATATACGAACGCCGCTCTGTCGTCGTATCTTAAGGACACGCTGACAGCGCTTTCAGGGCCTGCCGCCAGCATACTCGCGGCTTATGCCGCGTCCTGGCTTGCAAACCGCGGTTATTTTAGCGACCACTTGTTTGCTTTTTCCGGGTTAAGCCTGCTTTACGGCTTTTTTAACCTGCTGCCCTGTTTACCGCTAGACGGAGGACGCGCGTTTTACGCGCTTTCGCATATTTTTCTCCCTCCTGACGCCGCGCGCATAACCGCCGTCCTTTTTCATTACGCCGCTGCCGCCATTGTAATATCCTGCGGGATCTTCGTCCTGATCCATACAAAATACAATCTTTCACTGCTCTTAATCGGTGTCTGGCTGGTTACATATTCTTTGCCGTGAACATATTTACTTGCATAAGAGACAAAATAGCATTATTATCTTAGAGTAGCTTTCACGGAAGGAATAAACAAAAAATGGAGCTTGACCGGATTCTGCCGCGCGTAAAAAAACCCGCAAGGTATGTCGGCGGAGAATATAATTCTGTACTAAAAGACAGGGCGAAAGTCGATCTTCGCTTTGCTCTGGCGTTTCCCGATATTTACGAGGTAGGGATGTCCCACCTGGGCTCGCGCATACTTTACGGGCTATATAACAGCCTTGACGGCGTATCCTGCGAACGCGTATATGCCCCGTGGCCGGATATGGAGGCCGAAATGCGCGAGCACGGGATTTCTCTTTACGGGCTTGAAAGCCGCGATCCCGTATACAGCTTTGATATTGTCGGCTTTTCGCTTCAGTATGAGCTGAGCTATACGAACGTCCTGAATATGCTTGATTTGGCAGGGATTCCCGTGAGGCGCGACGATAGGGGCGACGCTCTGTCTCCGCTTATAATCGCGGGAGGCCCATGCGCATATAACCCGGAGCCTTTAGCGGATTTTATAGATGTTTTCGTAATAGGCGAAGGCGAAGAGGTTTCACTTGAGCTATTCGAGCTTTACAGAAAAGCGAAGCGCGGAGGTCTCGGCAAAAAAGAGTTTTTGAATCTCGCCGCTCAAATCGAAGGACTTTACGTTCCGTCTCTTTACAATATTTCGTATAACGAAGACGGTACGGTAAATAGCATAGACCCCGCCGAAAATGCGCCCGGGGTTGTGCTAAAGCGAATAGTTGCTGATTTTGACAAGGCCTATTATCCCGAAAAGTTTGTAGTGCCCTCGACGGATATAGTCTTCGACCGGGCAATGGTCGAGCTCTTTCGCGGCTGCATCAGGGGCTGCCGCTTTTGTCAGGCGGGACATGCTTACCGCCCGGTGAGGACGAAAAAGCCTGAAACGCTTTCTAAGCAGGCTAAGGCGCTTATAGAGTCGTCGGGGTTCGAGGAGCTTTCGCTTTCCTCTTTGAGCACAAGCGACTATAAAGAACTTGAGCCTCTTTGCGACGATCTGCTGTCCTTCTGCGAGCCGAAAAAAGTAAGCCTTTCCCTTCCGTCGCTCCGCGCCGACAATTTCGGCATCGAGCTTATGCAGCGCGCTCAAAAGGTAAGAAAAAGCGGGCTGACCTTCGCGCCCGAGGCCGGAACCCAGCGCTTGAGAGACGTTGTAAATAAAAATCTGACTGAAAACGACCTGTACGACGCCTGTTCCGTTGCCTTTTCAGGCGGGTGGAATAATGTAAAGCTGTATTTTATGACAGGCCTTCCGACTGAGACGGATGAAGACCTTGACGGCATCGCCGAAATAGCTAAAAACGTCGTTTATCGCTGGCGGCAGAATACGAAAAACAAAAACAGGGGAGTAACGGTTACCGTCAGCGCGTCGTATTTTGTTCCGAAGCCGCATACGCCTTTCCAATGGTTCGGGCAGGTTCCGCTCGCCGAAATTGAAAGGCGCCAGCAGTATTTAAGGGATAAGCTGCGCATTAAAAACGTCACCTTCCATTGGCATGAGGCCAAAAACGGCTATCTTGAGGCTATATTTGCGAGAGGCGACCGAAGGCTCGGCAGCGTTTTGGAGCGTGCCTGGAGGCAGGGCTGCAAATTTGACGGCTGGGATGAGTTTTTCCGGTTTGACAAATGGATGGAAGCGTTCCGTTTTTGCGGCCTGGAGTCTGATTTTTACGCACTGCGCACACGCGGTGCCGAAGAAGTCTTTCCTTGGGACCATATTTCCTGCGGAGTAACAAAAGCGCATTTATGGAAGGAATACGAACGCGCCTTTGAAGGCGAAACCTCCTTAAACTGCAGGCAGGCCTGCGCGGGATGCGGAGCCGCAAAGCTGTTAAAAGGAGGTGCGTGTGATGCTTAACGCCCGCATGCGGTTTTCAAAAACCGGAAACGCAAGGTATTTAAGCCACCTCGACACCATGCATCTGTTCCAGAGAACATTTTTAAGGGCCGGTCTGCCGCTGCGGTATACCGAGGGCTTTAACCCGCATCCCTATGTATCGGTGCTTCTGCCGCTTCCGACCTCCTTCGCTGGGCTTGACGAAATTGTCGATTTCGACTTAACCGAGGATATTCCGGCAGAGCTTGTTCTTGACAAAATAAACGCTGCGCTTCCTTTGGGCTTTTGCGCGACGGAGCTCTGCGAAGCGCTGGATAAGTCCAGAGAAATCGCCTATGCGTCTTATAGAATTGAACTTTTCCTGGATGAAACCGCCGAGAAAATCATCGAGATACTTAAAAAAAATACGATCATGATCTTAAAAAAGTCAAAAAGCGGTGAAAACGAAGTTAACTTAAAAGATTACCTTGCAAAAGCGTCCGCATATTCTGAAAACGGCAAAATTTATATCGACGCCGTTATAAGCGCCGGAAATAAAAATCTGAACCCGGAATATCTTGTAAACGCGCTGTCTTCTGAACTGGGGCTAAAAAAAGTCCCCGACGCTTTATATACAAGAACCGCGATACTTAAGGAAAACCTAAAAACCTTCCGGTAACGACAAAAAAGTATTGCAAAATAACTTACGTCATGCTATTATATTTTGGCATATAGAAAGGACAGTCCTCTGCCACCTACTTTTTCTTGTGGTACGAACGTCTTAAGAGAGGAGAGAACCTAAAATGGATCTCATAAAGGCAATAACCGAACCGCAATTAAAAGCGGATGCCGGACAGTTCGGCATAGGCGACACCGTTAAGGTGCATATTCGCATCAAGGAAGGCGCCCGTGAAAGGGTGCAGATGTTTGAAGGCACCGTAATTGCGAAAAAACACGGAGGAATTCAGGAGAGCTTCACCGTAAGGCGCGTATCCTACGGCGTCGGCGTCGAAAAGACGTTCCCGCTGCATTCCCCGAGTATCGAGAGTATCGAAGTCGTGCGCCGCGGCAAAGTCCGCAGAGCCAAGCTCTATTACCTCAGGAAGAGAGTCGGCAAGGCCGCCAAAGTCAAACAGGATATCTAAACGTAAAGGGAGGGAATTTATCCCTCCCTTGCTATTGCTTTTATAATCTTTGGATATTATTATATACTAAGTATAAGTTTTGTTTAGGAGATATTTATGGAGAACAGCGGAGCCCATCAGACTGAAAGTGAACAGAAATCCGAGATATTCGATTGGATTGAGGCTCTGGTAACCGCCCTTTGCTTCGTTATCATACTGTTCGTGTTCTTTATGAGGATTATCGGTGTGGACGGACAGTCCATGTTTCCAACGCTCCACGACCGGGACACGATAATAATAACGAATATGTTTTACACGCCGAAGCAGGGTGATATAGTGGTGCTTACTAAAAGCAGCTTTATGGATAAGCCTATAGTTAAGCGCGTTATTGCGGTCGGCGGGCAAAAGGTTGATATTGATTTTGACAAGCACAAGGTTTATGTAGACGGAAAAGCTCTTGACGAACCTTATATCAACGAGCCCACGGCGCTGTCTGAGGGAACGCAGTTTCCGCTCATCGTACCTAAAGGTTCGATTTTTGTCATGGGCGACAACCGGAACAACAGCACGGACAGCCGCGATTCTAGGCTCGGCGTAGTCGACGACCGATATATTCTGGGGCATGCTCTTTTCAGAATTCTGCCTGTTAAAAGGTTTGGCAAAATAGGATAAAACAATGAACATTCAATGGTATCCCGGACACATGGCAAAAACAAAACGCATGATAGTCGATCAGCTTAAGCTGGTCGATTTGGTATGCGAAATCGTAGATGCAAGAATCCCCGTTTCATCAAGGAATCCGGATATAGATTCGATTGCCGCGTCAAAGCCCCGCCTTATCGTATTAAACCGGGCGGATCAGTCCGATCCCGAGCTTAATAAAAAATGGGCTTCCTATTTCAGGCTCAGGGGCTTTGCCGTTATTCTGACCGACAGCAAAAAGGGCGTCGGCATAGGAACGTTTTTGCCTGCCGTCAAACTCCTAATGAAGGATAAAATCAAGAGAAACGAAGAAAAAGGCCAGGCCGGGCGCGCCATTAAGATTATGGTGGTAGGCGTGCCGAACGTAGGGAAATCGTCGTTCATAAACAGGATAATAAAAAGAAAATCGGCCAAGGCGGAGGATAAGCCCGGAGTCACCCGCGGGAAACAGTGGTTTTCGCTCGGCGACGGGCTCGAGCTCCTCGATACTCCCGGAATTTTATGGCCCAAATTTGACGACGAAAAAACCGGAATGCATCTCGCCTTTACAGGCGCCGTGCGTGACGAGATCATGGACCTTGAAACCCTTGCATCAAACCTTATGGCGGAGCTTGCGGTCTATGCTCCGCATGCTTTGATATCACGCTATAAAGTTGACGCGGCCGCCGAAAAGGATGGGTATACGCTGCTTAAAGCCGCGGCTAAAAAACGCGGGTTTCTTCTTCCCGGGGGCAAAGAGGATACCGAACGCATGGCCCGGATTCTGCTCGACGAGTTCAGGGGGGGCCTGCTCGGAAAGATAACGCTGGAGGTGCCTCACGATGCGGGATAAAGCCGATCTTTATACCTTCGAAAGGGAGGAAAGGCAAAACGGCAATAACGTTATCTGCGGCATTGACGAAGCGGGGCGCGGGCCGCTTGCGGGGCCTGTTTACGCCGCCGCCGTAATACTTAACCCGGACGACGTTATCGAAGGCTTGGATGACTCCAAAAAGCTCAGCGAAAAAAAACGCGAAGCGCTTTACCCTGAAATAATAAAACGCGCCCTTTCATATTCCGTGGCCTTTGCAACTGAAAAAGAAGTGGACGGGCTGAATATCCTAAACGCCTCGATGCTTGCAATGCGCCGGGCGGCGGACGGGCTTCATATTAAACCCGATATAGCTCTTATAGACGGCAACTGCTCGAAAGGATTTACGATAAAAGTCAGAACTATCGTCGGAGGCGACGCAAAGAGCGCGTCGATAGCCGCGGCCTCGATTCTCGCTAAGGTTAGCCGCGACCGCTTTATGAAGGAACTCGCCGCTTTATATCCCCAATATCTTTTCGACGTCCATAAAGGCTATCCGACAAAAAAACATGTCGAACTGCTTCTTAAATACGGCCCTTGTGAAGTGCACCGCCGAAGCTTTCTCAGTAATATCCTGAATAAGGAGAGTGCGGGATGAAAACTCAGCTTACCGGGAAAAAAGGCGAGGCCGAAGCCGCCGTTTATCTGCGGAAAAAAGGCTACGACATTCTGGAAGCTAATTTTCATACGCGTTACGGCGAAATCGACCTGATCGCGAAAAAACGTGAAATCGTGGTTTTCGCCGAGGTAAAAACAAGAAAAGACGGCCGCTTCGCGAATGCTTTCGAGGCCGTTGACAGAATAAAGCAGGAAAAAATAAAAACATGCGCGGCCTCCTGGCTAGCCCAAAACGATCCGGGAAGCTTTCTGCAGGCGAGATTTGACGTTTTTGAAGTATATTTGCAGAGCGAAGAACGTGTAACCGTAAATCATATAGAAAATGCTTTTTAAGCGGAGGTATTTATGCGACTTTTTGACTGCCATTGCGACACAATTTCAAGAATTTACGACGAGGGCGGCAATCTTTCGAAAAACTCATATCATATCGACCTCGAGAAAGCATCAGTTTACAAAAACTATGTGCAGATTTTTGCTATTTGGGGAGATTCATCCTCCGAAAGCGATATGGAAGGCCGTTTTCGCGCTCAGCTTAAGCTCGCCAAGTCAATGCTTAACGGTCAAAACGGAGCTCCCGTGCTCTGCCGCGACGCTCAAAGCCTCGGGGAAGCGCTGATGCGCGGCCGTTGCGCCGCTTTCCTTTCCGTTGAGGGCGCGGAGCTTTTAGGCTGCTCCGAGGAAGTCCTCTCCTTTGCGTTTTCCGAGGGAGTCCGCTTCGTGAATATCACATGGAACAATAAGAACGCCATCGGCACTCCTTCGGCCTATAAAATAGTCGAGGGTCTAAGCTCCGAAGGGAAAGAATTCGTTAGAAAAATGGAGCTTTTAGGCGTTGTGCCGGACGTCTCGCACCTTTCGGAGCAGGGCTTTTTCGATGTGGCCGAAATAACCAAAAGACCTTTTATAGCCAGTCACTCAAACGCCAGAGTGTTGTGCCGCCACCGCCGCAACCTTACGGACGAGCAACTCGGTGTTTTGATTAAGCGAAACTGCATATGCGGAATTAATCTTTACGCGGCGTTTCTGTCTGACGATCCGGATTCCTGCACCGTTGATACCGTAGTAAATCATATAGAATACATAGCGTCGCTCGGCGGAGAGCATATACTGGCGCTGGGCTGCGATTTTGACGGCTGCGATCAGCTGCCAAAGGGCATAAAAACTGTTTCCGACTTGAAGAAGGTTTATGAGGCACTCCTCAGAAAGAATTACGCCGAATCTCTTGTCGACGATATATTTTTCGGAAATATGTACAGATTTGTTCAGAAAAGGATTGAAGCTTGATGGATTACGTAAGCACAAGAAATAATTCAGTAAAGATAAAAGCGGCTCAGGCCATTACCTCCGGAATAGCACCCGACGGCGGCCTTTATACTCCGGTATCGTTCCCGTCTATTACAATGGAGGATATTGCATCGCTATGCAAAATGGGCTACCGTGAACGGGCCGCCGAGATTCTGAGCCTGTTTCTTGATGATTTTACAAAGGAGGAGCTAACCTCCTTCGTTAATTCTGCATATTCCGGGGATAAATTTGACGACCCCGCAATTGCTCCCGTAAAAAAGCTTAAGACGGGCGAATTCATGCTCGAGCTTTGGCACGGCCCGACTTCGGCATTTAAGGACGTAGCGCTCCAGCTTCTGCCGTACCTTATGACCGCCTCGTTAAAAAAGACCGGCGAAAAGAAGGAGGTCTGCATTCTTGTCGCGACCTCCGGGGATACGGGCAAAGCCGCGCTCGAGGGTTTTTCAGACGTCAGCGGCACAAGGATTATTGTATTTTATCCTAAAGACGGCGTCAGTAAAATTCAAAAGCTGCAGATGACTACGCAAAAGGGAAGCAATGTCGGCGTCTGCGCCATTTTAGGCAATTTCGACGACGCCCAGACCGCGGTCAAATCTATCTTTACCGACGAAGAAATAATAAAGTTCGCAAAGGGTAAAAATCTGTTTTTCAACTCTGCGAATTCAATAAACTGGGGGAGGCTCGTGCCCCAGATCGTTTACTACGTTTCCGCGTACTGCGAGCTTGCCAACAGCGGCGAAATAAAAATCGGCGATAAAATAAACTTCTGCGTTCCGACAGGAAATTTCGGCAATATTCTCTCGGCGTATTTCGCGATGAGAATGGGGCTCCCCGTGAACCGGCTTATATGCGCCTCAAACCGCAACAGAGTGCTGACGGACTTTTTCAACTCCAGCATATATAACTCGAAACGTGGTTTTTATGTAACCTCCTCGCCCTCGATGGATATACTGATTTCGAGCAATTTGGAAAGACTTCTTTATTACGCCGCCGGCTGTGACGACAAGGTTGTCAGAGAGCTTATGTCAAGCTTAAAAACTAACGGAGAATATAATGTCGGCGGCGAAATTTCAAAACGACTCGACAGCCTTTATTCGGTGGGATCATGTGACGAAGCGCAGACGAAAGAAACGATAGCCGCGGTATTTAGCGAAAGCGGCTACCTTTTGGACACCCATACTGCCGTCGGGCTACATGTTTACCGGGAATATAAAGACAAAACGAAAGACGAAACAAAAACAGTGATCGCCTCGACCGCAAGCCCGTTCAAGTTCTGCAAAAGCGTTCTTGAGGCGCTCGGCGAAAAAGAACAGGGCGACGGCCCCGAGCTGATCGGCAAACTTTCAAAGGTTACCGGCATTAAGGCGCCCGAGCCTTTAACGGCGCTTTCCGGTCTGAAAGAACGTTTTTCGATGTCGGTGCCTAAAGGAAATATAAAAGACGCGGTTTTGGAGCTTTTGGAGCTTAAGTAAAAAACTGCGGCAAAAAGCCGCAGGTTTTCAATATTTATTTGTCGCTGTAAGTCTCGCACATCGTATCCCTTGAATTTTTAGCGGACGGGTTGCCGACGTCGATCGACGAAGCCGAGCATTTTTTTCCGTCCCGGTTAAACTTGCAGTGAACCGCCGAGCAATATATTCCGTGCGAAAGGTCTCCATCCTGATTGTGCATAAGCGTTCAACTCCTTTCAGTTTTATTTTTAGCTTTACATTTCATTTTAACCACCGTGACAAAAAAAAATTAAACGGAGAGCTTCTAATGGCCCTTTATGCGATTTCCGATCTTCATCTTTCCGAGGCCGTCCCGAAGCCGATGGATATTTTTGGGGGCGTGTGGGAAAATTACAGCGAGAAAATTGAAAACAATCTCAAAAATATGCTTAATGAAGACGATGTTCTCGTTATAGCGGGCGATGTGTCCTGGGGCATAAACCTTGCCGAGGCGCTTCCCGATTTTAAGCTTTTGTCGTCGCTTCCGTCAAAAAAACTGATCGTAAAGGGGAATCATGACCTTTGGTGGGAAACGGTTACAAAAATGAAGCGTGTCCTTAAAGAAAACGGGATACACGGTATTGATTTTATTTACAATAACTGCTTCTTTTATGAAGACGTCGCGCTCTGCGGAACCAGAGGCTGGTTTTACGAGGAGGATCAAAAGGCTCCGGACGCAAAGATATTTAAGCGCGAGCTAATAAGACTTGAAGCCTCTTTCATGGAAGCGAAAAGTGCTGGCAAAAACAGGATATTCGCTTTTATTCATTATCCGCCCGTCTACGGCAGCTACCGCTGTGACGAAATCATCTCGCTTTTATGCAAATATTCCGTCGAAAAGTGCTTTTACGGTCATTTGCATTCCGAGAGCCAGCGGCAGGCTTTCGAGGGAATACATCGCGGTATTGAATTCCGCCTAATTTCGGCGGATTACCTGAATTTTAAGCCTATGCTTGTTATTTCATAAAAAATGTCTGGAAATTTTGTATATTTTCTGGTAGAATAGATCGGATTTGAATGATAAACAGAGGAGAATTATTAGATGAAGCTGAACAAAGCGGAAAAGCAGGAGAAAAGCATTGTAGAACTTGAAATTGCCGTTTCAAAGGAAGAATTCGAGAGCGCGATTCAGAAAGCTTATCATAAGCTTGCCGGAAAATTCAATGTCCCCGGTTTCAGAAAGGGCAAAGCGCCGCTCAGAATTATCGAGCAGATGTACGGCAAGGGAGTTTTTTACGAAGAGGCTATCAACTTAAGCTATCCAGAGGCGTATGATAAGGCAGTCGAAGAGGCGAAGCTTGACGTTGTCGGCCGCGCCGATATTGATATAAAGGATCTTGACGAGAACGGTGAAGGTTATGTTTTCACAGCAAAAGTGCCGGTAAAACCCGAGGTAAAGCTGGGCGAATATAAGGGCCTCAAAGCCGAAAAACGCGGGGTATCGGTTTCGGACGAGGATGTTGAAGAAGAAATCAAAAAATTGCAAGACCGCGCTTCCAGAACCGAAACATGCGACCGCGCCGTAAAAACGGGCGACACCGCGGTTATTAATTTTGAAGGCTTTATCGACGGCGTTCCGTTCGAAGGCGGAAAAGGGGAGTCATATCCGCTCGTTATCGGTTCCGGACGGTTTATTCCCGGGTTTGAGGAACAGCTTGTCGGTAAAAGCGCCGGCGAGGAAGCCTCGGTCAATGTGACTTTCCCCGAGGACTATAACGCCAAAGAGCTTGCCGGAAAAGAAGCAGTGTTCAACTGCAAGGTTCTGGAGGTTAAAGAAACAATACTTCCCGAGCTTGACGACGAGTTTGCAAAGGATGTTTCCGAATTCGACTCGATTTCGGCCCTCCGTGAAGACCTGAAGAAGAAACTGATCGAGTCGCGTCAAAAAACCGCCGACAGCGAATTTGAGGATAAAATAATAGATCAGATCACGGAAAAAATGGAAGCCGATATACCCGACGCTATGATCGACAGGCAGTTAGACCAGATTGTCGAGGATTTCGGCTACAGGCTTTCAAACCAGGGGATCGAGCTCGACGCTTATCTGAAGATGAACCAGATGGACCGCGAGTCTTTCAAAACCAAATTCAGACCGCAGGCCGAGCACCAGGTAAAAACCATGATTGCCCTTGAAAAAATAGGCGAGCTTGAGAACGTCGTCGTTTCCGATGAAGACATTGAAAACGAATATAAAAAGCTCTCGGAAAAATATAATATGGAAACGGAAAAAATAAAAGGATTTATTGGGGTTGACTCACTCAAAAAGGAGCTCACGGTCAACCATACGATCGATCTTATCCGCGACAGCTCCGTAGCGGTTGCTGAGACCGAGAAAAAGGAAGCCCCTAAGGCTGCATCAGAGAAAAAAACGGCTCACGCAAAAAAAACGACTAAAAAAGAGCAGGACCGTGAATAATTCTAAAGGCAGCCAGCAATAAGTAAAGGAGATTTTGGTATGAGTCTTGTCCCAATTGTTGTTGAACAAACAAATCGCGGCGAACGTTCTTACGATATTTTTTCAAGGCTGTTAAACGACCGCATCGTTATTCTGTCGGATGAAGTAAACGACGCTACCGCAAGCCTTGTCGTCGCTCAGCTTTTATATCTTGAAGCCCAGGACCCCGACAAGGATATAAACCTGTATATAAACAGCCCGGGAGGCTCAATCACCGCCGGTATGGCGATTTTTGACACGATGCAGTATATAAAAGCCGACGTCTCCACAATCTGCTTCGGTATGGCCGCGAGCATGGGCGCGTTTTTGCTTGCCGCGGGCGCAAAGGGAAAGCGCTTCGGGCTTCCGAACAGTGAAATAATGATCCACCAGCCGCTCGGTGGTATGCAGGGTCAGGCAACGGACATAAAAATCCATGCCGACCGTATAATCAGAATCAAGAAAAAGCTGAATGAGATATTAAGCGAAAGAACTGGGAAACCCCTTGAAGTCATAGAACGCGACACCGAGCGCGATAACTTTATGACCGCTGAAGAGGCCGTAAATTACGGCTTGATCGACAAGGTTCTGGTTCACAGATAATTTACCTGCTTAAGTGCAGTTTTGATGAGGTGTCACAATGGCTGAAAAGAAGCCGGTCCGCTGTTCTTTCTGCGGGAAAACTCAAAACGACGTCAGACGTCTGATAGCCGGGCCCGGCGCCTATATATGCGACGAATGCGTAAGGCTTTGCATAGATATAATCGACGACGAGCAGGGCGTTTCCGACCAAAAGAGACTGCCTAATACCTTTGGAGACGTGCTGCCGAAGCCGAAAGAGCTCAAGGAAGTTTTAGATGAATACGTTATCGGGCAGGAAAACGCAAAAATAGCGCTCTCAGTCGCGGTATACAACCACTATAAACGCATTTTCTACGGCGGTGACGACGTGGAGCTTCAAAAAAGCAATATCCTGATGCTCGGCCCCACGGGCTCCGGCAAAACTCTGCTTGCACAGACGCTTGCCAAGACGCTCAAGGTCCCGTTCGCGGTTGCCGACGCCACCACGCTCACCGAAGCGGGGTATGTCGGCGAGGACGTGGAAAATATTTTGCTGCGTCTGATCCAGGCCGCCGATTACGATATTGAGCGTGCCGAACGCGGTATAATCTATATCGACGAAATCGATAAAATAGCCAGAAAAAGCGAAAATCCGTCCATAACCAGGGATGTCAGCGGCGAGGGCGTGCAGCAGGCGCTGCTTAAACTTCTCGAGGGCACTGTCGCAAATGTTCCACCCCAGGGCGGGAGAAAACACCCGCATCAGGAATTTATCCAGATAAACACGCTTAATATTCTTTTTATCTGCGGCGGAGCTTTTGACGGCATCGATAAAATAATCGAAAAACGAATAGGGAAGAACGGCTTGGGCTTCGGCGCCCAGGTTGAAAGCAAAAAAGACAAAAATATCGGCGAGGTGCTTAGCCATATCGAACCGCACGATATACTCAAATTCGGGCTTATTCCGGAGCTTGTGGGAAGGCTTCCCGTCGTTGTCGCCTTGCAGTCGCTTGATAAGCAGGCGCTCGTAAAAATCCTCACCGAGCCTAAAAACGCGCTTGTCCGCCAGTATGAGAAGCTGTTTTCGCTTGACGGAGTCGAGCTTGTTTTCGAGCCGGAAGCACTTGAAGCGATAGCCGATAAAACCATTGCGATGAATACGGGCGCGCGCGGTCTTCGCTCCGTACTTGAAGAAGTTATGACTACCGTTATGTTTGAAACGCCCTCCGATCCGCATGTAACTCGTCTTACGATTACAAAGGATTCGGTTTTAAGCAAGGAATATCCGATTAAGATCGAGAGAAACCCGGAAAAAAGGATCATAAAACCGGTCGTTCCTGCGAAAAGCCTGACACGTCCCAAAAGGGAAACAGGCAGCGTTTCTTAGAGCAGTAAAACTTACGGCGGGAGTTGCAAAAAAGCACTCCCGCCGTTATTTAATGTCTGCTGAACAAATCAAAAACCTTATAGCCGCGATTGTTTAAGTGCGTTTTAATTTGTTCAGCTGCAAGGTTTTTTCGGCTTTTAACGAAAAAACCTTGCACTTTGTATTTGAAACTTAGGTTTCAAATACAAACAGACAGTCAATCAATGCATCTGAAGTAGCAAAACAGATTTGTTTTGCTACTAAAAGTCCGCATTTCGCGGACTTTTTGCAAATGCGATTCGAAAATCGCATCTGTTCAGTGGACATTATTTATACGCTTATGATAACTACTTTAGCTCGCAGACCGCGTAATCGCGGTATTCGTAATATCCGTTTGAAATAAGTATCTCGGGCTCGCAGTCTTCATCCAGATTCGCAATGAACCCGATACCCTCCGTTTTCATATTCTCTATTTCGGTATTGGCCCAGATATTTGATTTAATTACCCGGTATTCCTGCAGCTTATTTATATCGTCGATAATAATTATCGCGTTGAAAAACGCCGTTTTTCCGTCTTTGAACTTTTGCTTGGTCCAATTCTCATTGATTGGCCTGGGGTTCGATTCTTTTCTGTAGCTGTCGTTTACTTCGAAAACGGCACCAGTTATCCCGCTCCCGAAAAAATCGCCCTCAAAAGCTTTATCAATTTCAAACGGTGCGTTTTCGATCTGGTTATCCTTAAGGAAGCGCTTTGCTGTATCGTTAATTTTTTGAGTTTCCTTTATTGCTTTAACCTTGCAGGGAATCCTGTCGTATTGGCTTAAAACAGCGTAATATTCCTCCGTGTCGGTGTCGGACGTTTTTTTATATCCCGGAAACGAAAGAAAGAGTTCGCCCTCATATACTCCGGGCACAATATCGGCGGAAAAAGTGCCTAGCTTTTTGTCCTGTGTATAAAGGTCAAAATCAAGCCCCCGAAGGATGATGATCGGAAAGTCGATTGCGTTAGGCTGCGATATGCCGTTTACAATAAGCATCCCGTTCGCAGCAGCGACGTTATAATCCGTCAAGTCCACAGTTTTTATATATTCCGCTTTTTTAACGGGATCATACTTTTCAAAAGATTCCTCATATCCGTCCGTAAGGTTAAGGTAAACGTAAGCTCCGTCTTTAAGCGCATAGGTGGAACGCCCGTTGTCCGTATACGAGCAGAAAAGCTCGTCATATATAAGCGGAACCACAAGCTCTCCCGCCGTATTTATAAAACCGTATTTTCCGTTTTTCTCAACCTGCGAAAGACCGAAAAAAAAGCCGTTTACTTCGTCGTAATCAAAAAGTTTTCCGTCGGCTCCGATTTTTCTCCATTCTTGGCCGCCGTTTTTGTCTACCCGAACAGAAGCAACGCCGTTCCAAAAATCATTCACTCCGAAAAAAACCGCGTCGGAAATAATGTTCCCGTTTTTATCCTTAAAACCGAATTTCCCGTCCTTTTCAAACTTTACGGGGTAATCCGCTTTTGAGATGTCTGGTGTTATTCTGAAATTCTCATACGGCGTCTTCAAACAGCCGTATAGGGTCTCAGACACGGCTTCAGGTTTTTCGGCAGCTGTCTGAGACGGCTGAGCCGTTATAAACGGTTTTTTATTTATTGCCTGCCCGGTGCAGGCAGACAATAAAATTAAAATAACGAGAAAAACAGCTGCATATATTTTTGTTTTTTTCATTTATGACCTCGTTTACTTTTTTATCCATTATATCAAAAATAAGTTAAAAGTAAACGCCCTGATCAGTATTATGCGGCCTTCCCGCGTAACAGAAACGTATATTGCAAACTTCCCGCCTATATACTATAATTAATTATTACACGGCCAGATCAGTTTACGGCGTTATTACATTCCTGGCAGAATAACCGCAAAACAGGAAAGGATTTTTGATATGTCCGAAATTAATATAGATGCGATCTCTTCGCGCATGCCGCTGCTTCCCTTGAGAGGCCTTACGATTTTTCCCAACATGCTTCTCAATTTTGACGTAGGCCGGGAGAAATCGATAAAAGCGCTGGAATGGGCGATGCACGAAAACCAGCTGATTTTTTTGGTTGCGCAGAAGGATATAAAAACCGATTCTCCTCAGAGGGAGGATCTCTGCAAAACCGGCACAATATCGAGAGTGCGCCAGCTCTTGAGGCTTCCCGGCGACAGCATCCGCGTGCTTGTCGAAGGGATTGAACGCGCGCACATAGAAAGCATCGAGCAGGAAGAGCCTTTTTATCTGGTCGACGCCGTGATGGACCCTGAACCGAAGGTCAAAATCAGCTCCACAAAAAAAGAGGCGCTGATAAGGCACACGCAGAAACTGTTTGAGGAATATGCCGGTTATGCTCCGAAAATGACCGACGACACGTTATTGCAGGTGGCGTCCGCCGATAATATAGCTTTTCTTGCGGATTATATCGCGCAGAACATAGCTATTCGCCACGCGGACAAACAGGCGGTTTTAGACGAGCTCAACCCAGTCGGCAGGATTAATCTAATTATGAACCTTCTAGGCCGTGAAACCGGTATATTGAAGGTTGAAAGCAATATCCAGAACAAGGTCACCGTGCAGATAGACAAGAACCAAAAGGATTACTATCTGCGGGAGCAGATGAAAGTCATACAGGAGGAGCTCGGCGACCACGACGACGTCGGAGCTGAGGTCGAGGAATATTTAGCCCGGATTGAAGCGCTGCATCTGCCGGAAGAAATGTCAAAAAAGCTCGAAAACGAGGCATACCGACTCTCTAGGCTTCAATACACCTCTCCCGAAAGCGGAATTATCCGGACTTATCTCGATATTTGCCTGGATCTGCCCTGGAACAAGGAAACAAAGGAACGCACAGACTTAAAGGAAGCGGCAAGAATTCTTGACCGCGACCATTACGGTCTCACAAAGGTCAAGGAGCGCATTTTGGAGTTCCTTGCGGTTAAAAAATTAACTAACGGCATGACCGGGCAGATCTTATGCCTCGTCGGCCCTCCGGGAATAGGAAAAACGTCCATTGCGAAATCCATAGCGCAGGCTATGGGCCGCAAATATGCCCGGCTCTCGCTCGGCGGTGTCAGAGATGAAGCCGATATAAGAGGCCACAGGAAGACCTATATCGGGGCTATGCCCGGCAGGATTATAACGGCAGTCAGCCAGGCGGGCAGCCGAAACTGTCTTATCGTGCTCGATGAAATCGACAAGCTGGGAAACGATTTTCGCGGCGACCCTTCGTCTGCGCTGCTTGAAGTCCTTGATACAGAACAAAACAACGCGTTTCGCGATCACTTTGTCGAGCTTCCGTTCGATCTATCGTCGGTCTTGTTTTTAACGACCGCGAATACGACCGAAACGATCTCAAGGCCGCTTCTCGACCGCATGGAGGTCATCGAGCTTTCAGGCTATATAGACGAGGAGAAGCTCCAGATCGCAAAAAGGCATCTGATCCCGAAACAGTTTAAGAAACACGGTCTTAATAAAACCCAGATAAAAATAGATGATGAAGCTGTACGCCGTATTATTTCGGAATATACAAGAGAAGCCGGAGTAAGAAAGCTCGAAAATGAAATAGCGCGTATCTGCAGAAAGGTAGCGAAGCTTTTAGCGTCCGGAGAAATAAAAAAATCCCGGATCACGGCTTCCGACCTCGACTCGTATCTCGGAATCCCGAAATATAAGCCCAATAAGCTTATAGAGCTAAACGAGGTCGGGGTTATTAACGGGCTTGCATGGACCAGCACCGGCGGCGAGCTTCTCGAGGTCGAAGCAAACGTTCTTGAGGGCACGGGGCGCCTCGAGCTTACGGGGAATCTGGGCGACGTCATGAAGGAATCCGGAAAAGCCGCGCTTTCATATATAAGAAGCCGCGCGAAAGCGCTTGGAATAGACCACGAATTCTATAAAAGCCGCGATATACACATTCATTTCCCCGAGGGCGCGATACCGAAAGACGGCCCGTCCGCCGGAATAGCGACGGCGTCGGCGATGATTTCGGCGCTGACCGGCGTGCCCACAAATAAAAGCGTAGCTATGACCGGTGAAATCACGCTTCGCGGCAGGGTGCTGCCGATCGGGGGACTTAGGGAAAAAACAATGGCGGCGTTTCGCGCCGGTATAAAAACCGTTATAATCCCCGAAGAAAATCTCCCGGACCTTGACGAAATAGATCCGACCGTCCGCGCCGCGCTGCGGTTCGTTCCGGTATCACACATGGATCAGGTTCTTCCGGAAATCCTCGTGGGAAGCCCCCAGCTTCAGGCTGGACAGAAGGAAGAAGAGGCAAAAAACCAGAATGCCGGGCAGGTAATCCCCGTATCAAAGGAGCACATCCAGCCCGATATCAAATCAATCAGGCAGTAGGTGAGATTTTGAATTTAGGAAACGCCGAATTCATAAGATCCGCGGCGTCCGAAAGCGATTTTCCGTCTGACCGTCTCCCGCAGATAGTTTTTGCCGGACGATCAAACGTCGGAAAGTCGTCCGTAATAAATAAGCTTCTTAACAGAAAAAATTTCGCGAGAACGGGAAATGCCCCGGGTAAAACGGCGCACATAAATTTCTTTCTGATAGACAGAAAAGCTTACGTCGTCGATCTTCCCGGCTATGGTTTCGCAAAGGTATCGAAAATCGAAAAGGAGCGGTGGGGCGCTTTAATGGAGCAATATTTCGCCCACGGCGACATATCGCTCGGTATTCTTATCGTTGATATGCGCCATAAACCCACCGCGGATGACGTTATAATGGCCGACTGGTTTCACGGAACCGGCGTGAGTTTTTTAACCGTCGCGAATAAGGCTGATAAGGTCAGGCAGAACGCGCGTGCTGAAGCTATAAACTTAATTCGTTCAACATTAAAGCTCAGTCTTGCTGAAAAGGTTTTGGCCTTTTCAGCGGTTACGGGAGAAGGCCGGGACGAGCTTATGTCCGAAATAAACGTAAGGTAGGGTGAAGCTATGCTGTATATCCGAGCTCAAAAAGCGCGAAAAACATTCTGGGCGGTACTGACTGACAAAGACGAGGTTAAAGTACTAAAAAAAGCTCCTTACAAAGACCTTGTTTTCAGCGGGGAAACGTATCGCCTGTCCGAGGTGAAGCTTTTGGCGCCTTGCGAGCCAACAAAGATCGTAGCCGTCGGTAAAAATTATAAAGATCACGCGCTTGAAATGAAATCTTCGGTGCCGGATCACCCCATTATTTTTATAAAACCGGCGACAAGCCTTAATAATCCGGAAGACGATATTGTTTACCCCGAAGCGTCGAAACGCGTGGATTACGAAGGAGAGCTTGCGTTTGTCGTCAAAAAGAAAGCTCATATGATAAAAAAAGATAACGCCTTCGATTATATTCTGGGCTATACTTGCCTAAACGACGTTACTGCGCGCGACATTCAGGACCTTGACGGTCAGTGGACGCGCTCAAAATCCTTCGACGGATTCGCGCCTGTCGGCCCGTGGGTTGTGGACGGAATAAAACCATCGGG
>JAUZPW010000299.1 GCA_030705725.1 Bacillota bacterium | reverse complement strand
TCCACTCCCGAAAGCGAGGAAAACTGCGCTTTGATGGCTGCAACCGAGATAATAAATTATCTCGAGCAGGGTACCATAAGAAACTCCGTCAACTTCCCGAACGCCGACCTGGCTCGTGAAGGGAAATACAGGGTTTGCGTAGTCCACCGCAATATCCCCAATATGCTTAGCCAGGTATCGTCCTTCATGGCAAAGCGCGGAATCAACATTGAGAATATGCTGAACCGCTCCAAGAAAGAATACGCCTACACATTGGTCGACACAAACGTCGAACCGGACGAAAAGCTGATTTCCGAATTTGTCGCCGTAGACGGCTTCCTGTATGTCAGGGCAATAAAGTAATTAAATGTTAAAAGGGAAGCCTCAAGGCTTCCCTTTTAACATTTAATATATAATTTTTTGAAAAGGTCAGTCAGCCGCAAAGTTTTCTTGACAATTCGGGTTCAAAAGCTATAATTTCATATAATTACAATTATTTACTTTTAAGAGTGTCTTTTCCCGCAGGCCAAGCAACTTTGCATAAAGAGAGGGCGGCTTAAATGAAGCAATATGATGAAATATACAGAACCTGGCTTAACAGCCCGGTTATAAGCGACGAGGAACGTGAAGAGCTCCGCCAGATAGAAAATAACGGCGAGGAGATTGAGAGCCGTTTTTATGCCCCGCTGGTTTTCGGTACTGCGGGCCTCAGAGGTCTTTTGGGCATGGGTCTCAACAGAATGAACGTTTATATTGTAAGGCAGGTTACCCAGGGCATAGCAAATCTCATCAGTTCTTTGGGAGAAAGCGCTAAAATGCGCGGGGTGGCGATTGCGTACGACTGCCGCCTGAAGAGCGACGTATTTGCAAAAGAAGCGTCGTCCGTTCTGTCCGGTAACGGTATCTGCGTTTTTCTGTTTGAATCCATGCGCCCGACTCCCGAGCTGTCCTTCGCAATCAGACAGCTCCACTGCATCGCCGGAATTAATATAACGGCAAGCCATAACCCCAAGGAATATAACGGATATAAGGTCTACTGGGAAGACGGCGCCCAGCTTCCGCCAAAAGAAGCGTCGGCCGTAGCCGCGGAGACCGAAACGATAGACATTTTCACAGGCGTAAAAACAACGCCCTTTGAAAAGGCGAAGGAGACCGGGCTGATCCATATGATCGGCAAAGAGATTGACGAACAGTTTCTTAAAAAAGTGCTGGACTCGGCTGTTGACCCCGACTGCGTTAAGAACGCGCCGGATGATTTCAAGCTCGTTTACACGCCTTTTCACGGCACCGGCTACAGGCTTGTGCCCGAAGCCCTGTCGCGTCTGGGCTGCCGCAGCGTTTTCTGCGTTCCCGAGCAGATGATACCGGACGGTGCCTTCCCCACGGTAAAAAGTCCTAACCCGGAGGAAAAAGCGGGCTTTGCCCTGGCGATAGATTATGCTAAAAAGGAAAACATAGATCTGATCGTGGGCACCGATCCCGATGCCGACAGAATCGGCGTTGTTTTCAGGGATAAATCCGGAGATTATATCCCCTTAAGCGGCAATCAGGTCGGCGTGCTTCTCGCGGATTATATAATCCGTGCAAGACGCAAAAAGGGAACGCTGCCCGAAAATGCCGCAGTAATAAAGTCTTTGGTGACGACCGAAATGGCAAGAAAAATCTGCGAGAAAAACAGCGTAGCCTGCATTGATACCTTTACAGGCTTTAAGTTTATGGCGGAAAGAATTAAAGAGTTCGAGGAAAACGGCGCTTATTCCTGCATTCTGGCCTTCGAAGAATCCATCGGCTATCTTATCGGAAACCATGTTCGCGATAAGGACGCCGTAACGGCGTCCGTGCTGATAGCGGAAATGGCGGCTTACTACAAGACAAAAAACATGACGCTGGGCGACGCCCTGCAGGAACTGTTCAAAACCTACGGCTGTTTTGCCGAATGCACGGTTAACAGCGTTATGCCGGGCGTAGACGGACTTCTTCATATGAGCGAACTGATGGCATCCCTGCGCAAAAATCCTCCGCTTAAAATCGGCGGAACTCCTGTTTTATATCTGCGGGATTATCTTTCCGGTAAAAAACTGAATATTGAAAATAATAAAACCGAGCCGCTCGAGCTTTCCGGCTCCGACGTCCTTTATTTCGGATTATCCGACGGAACGCGTTTTATAATCCGCCCCTCCGGCACCGAGCCAAAAATCAAAACCTATATCCTCGCTTCCGGCGAATCCTTAAAAGAGGCAATGGATAGAACTGAGCGCTATAAAAATGCCGTAGGCGATCTTATAAAATAACACAGTAAAAAACCTGCCTCAGGCAGGTTTTTTATTGCTCGGCTTAAAGTTTTGCTGTTTAACTCAGAACAAGCCCGCTTTTTTCTTTCAGTGTGTTGTAATCGAATGCCCGGAGCATCCCGTCGCGGAGATAATAAAGCGTGTCGCCGATGTATAATAGCCTCCTTGTAAACGGTTCGTCCCCGCCGCCGTAGTTTTCCTCGCGGTTTGCCGGGATTCTCCCCGTCTCTTTCAGGCTTCCGTTTTTGATTTTTATAAGCACCGCGCCGTC
>JAUZPW010000298.1 GCA_030705725.1 Bacillota bacterium | reverse complement strand
TCGTTTGCCGACGCGCCGTAAAGATACCATACCTTGTCGCCGAACCATATCGCGAGAGTTCCGGCAATAGGCTTGTTTTCATGAAACGCCATCTAAAGCCGGGCGTGTTCGCCCAAAACATCAAGCATTTTTTCAAAATAAGCTTTCGGCCTTGTTACAAACCCATCACGCACGCCTGTATCAAGCATGATCCTTGAAAAATCGCCGAGCATCTCTTTCCCGCAAAGCCTGACTTCGACGCCTTTTCTTTCAGCCAGGCGTATGTTATACCTTGTTTTCTGATGAAATAACGAAAAGACCTCGTCCTCGTTCTTATTCTCGATGTTGAGCCTGAAAACGTAACGCGGCTGAATGCCTTCAAAATTCTTGCCGCCTTTATGCCTGCAAAAACCAAGCTTGTCCATAATGGAAAGAAATTCGGCGTCGTCCGAGAGTATATCCGGATCCAGTTTCAGCGTATATGACCTGTGCTTTTTCGCAAGCGCGCGCACTCCTTCGATCAGCTCTTTCATCGTCTCTTCGTCGTGCACATCGCATACGGGGCCCCGGCCGCCGTACATCAAAGTATAATTTACTGCCGGCAGACGCCTGATAAGAACCGACAGCGTCCCTTTTATCGCGCCGTTTTTATCCCTTACGGCAACGGCTTCCCATTTCCAGTTATCCTTGACCTTTCCCCAAAGCGACGACTGTATGAAATGTCCCTTCGGATGCGATCCGATAAACTCTTCATATTCCTTCAAGGTGCTGTCTGTGATTATTTCGTGCAAGGCTCGTGCCTCCTATTTCCATTTCAGAAAGATTATACATTAATTCAAATAAAGTGTCAAAAAAGAAAGGCGCTTAAGCGCCTTCTAGCTTGTCGAAAAAGTGTCATTTAGGAATTGTTAAGGGGTCGGAACCCCTTAACGCTGGATTTGTCCGTAGGCGAAAATGCGCCGCCGGAGGACACACTGGACAAAACCATCGGTTTTGTCCGTGTCAAGAGGAAGATCGAGGGGAAATTGGATTCAATCTCGAAAGGCTGTCGAGTTTTTCGACAGCCTCAAAGGCGCTTAAGCGCCTTCTTATATACTAAAAAATTAAAATTAAGTGTTTTTCCCGTATTTCTGCGGGGGCATTGAAATTTCCGACAGGGCCTTCGACGCTTCCATGTCGAACATCTGGGTTCTCGCCATATCGCCCAGAGAAAGCATTCCGACTACCTTTCCGTCGCTCGTGACCGGAAGCCTTCTGATTTGCTCTCCCGACATTATCCGCGCGGCCTCTTTTATATCGGCCTCCGGAGTTACGCTGATTACTCCCCTTGTCATAATTTCACGTATTTTTGTCGTTTCGGGATCGGATTCGGGAGCCAGGCATCTTGTAACTATGTCACGGTCGGTTACAATACCGCGAAGCTTTCCGTCATCCATGCAAACCGGCAATGCCCCTATATTGTTTCTTGCAAACAACCTTGCGGCGGTAATCGCGGTATCCTCGGGCGAAACTGAGACAACATTGCTGCTCATAAGCTGCGATACCTTCATAATAACACCTCACAAATATAAGTATTTGTAAACTATTATTCCTGTTTGTTTTCAATGTTATTCAGCAAAAGCCGGAGATTTCTCAAAAGCGGTTCAACGCCCCGCCAGGTAAACGAACGCTCCGGGAATTTCTTTTTGAATTCATCGTCCGAAAGGCCTTCGAGATTGCTCAGACTGAGCGAGTCTATTCTTTCAAAACGCGGCGCATGCGTTTCCGCGCTCTTAGGGCATACCTTCAGGCATTCGTCGCAACCCCAGATATAATGGCTTTTGCGCAAAAGATCCGCCTCCTCAAAGGTCAGATCGCCTTTTTTCTGCGTGATTGCGGCAATGCATTTTGACCGGTCCAGCACCCTCCTGCCGTTTTCAATTGTCATTGCGCCGGTCGGGCAGGAGCTTTCACATTTTAAGCAGCTTTTGCAGGACCCGATTTTTTTAGTTTCTGCATGATCGAACGGGGCATCCGTTACGATTTCGCCCAGCATAACGTAATTTCCGAACGGCTGGCATGCAATAAGGCCGTTTCTGCCGAGAATGCCGGCCCCGGAAAAACAGGCCGCGAGCACCTCCAAAAACGGAGCGTCGTCTGAAAACGCCGTAAAGCGGTTTTCCGGAAACATCTCCTCAAGTTCTGCACAAACGGGTAAAAGCCGTTCCTTTATTTCGAAGTGGTAGTCTCTGCCGCGGGAAAAAGCCGCGAGATTTCCCGCGCCTCCGCAAAAATACGGGAACGTAAAGCTCACGACCGACTTTGCCCACGGGCATAGCCGCTCCTTTCTTTTTACCATGCCTTCATCCATACTCTCTTCGAGCCAGTCGAAGGGAAGAACTCCGAAGCTTTGCGCGCCGGTCTCCTTAAAAAGCCGATCGGGAAAAATCAAAGGTCATCCTCCTTTTTTTCTAAACTCCCTCAAGATCAAACTGCGGCGTAAAACCGGTGTCAGCCGAACTCCTGTCCTGCATGTACCCGTGAAGGCCAAGCTCCGCGGCCCTGTCAAGAACGCTTTTATATTCGAGCGTCGTTATCCTGCGGTTGA
>JAUZPW010000297.1 GCA_030705725.1 Bacillota bacterium | reverse complement strand
TGGCTGTTCAAGGGCCACTGCGACACCGAGGTTTTGCTCTGCTCTTACGCCCAGTGGGGAGAAAAATGCCTTGATAAGCTAAACGGCATATACGCTTTCGCCGTTTGGGACGAAAAAAGGAAATCCCTCTTTATGGCGAGAGACCGCATGGGCGTAAAGCCGCTGTTTTTTTACCCTTATAAAAACGGGTTGCTTTTCGCCTCCCAGATCAAAACCCTGCTCAAAAACCCGCACGTAAAACCGGAAATTGACGAAAACTCCCTGAACGAAATTTTTCTTCTCGGGCCGGGGCGCACAATGGGCAACGGCGTAATCAGGGGAGTAAGGGAGCTTTGCCCCGGCGAATGCGCGTCCTTCGACAAGGATGGGCTCAGCGTCAAAAGGTATTGGAATCTTCAGGCTGTCCCGCACTTGGAGGGCTTCGCGGAAACGGTCGAAAAAACCCGCTTTCTGATAACGGACGCCATAACCTCCCAGCTTGTTTCCGACGTGCCACTTTGCTGCTTCCTGTCGGGAGGTCTTGACTCGAGCATTATAGTAAAGCTTGCCTCCGATCACTATAAGGAAACGGGGAAAGGCCCCCTTGCGACATATTCGGTGGACTACTTTGATAATCAGAAATATTTTGCTAAAAACGCTTTTCAGCCCAACTCCGACCGCGAGTATATAGATATAATGGTTAAAGCGACGGGTTCCGCGCACCACGAGGTCATCCTCGATAACGCCGACCTCTTCCGCGCGCTTACCGACGCCGCCGGAGCCCGCGACCTCCCGGGCATGGCGGACGTAGACTCGTCCCTCCTGCTTTTCTGCGGCTTCATAAAAAAGGACTACACCGTGTCCGTTTCCGGCGAATGCGCCGACGAGGTGTTCGGCGGCTACCCGTGGTACCATAACAGGAGCATCCTGTTTGAAGAGACCTTTCCGTGGTCCCGTTCGCTCGGCTTGAGGCAGAGCATCCTAAAAGACGGGCTTCTCAAAAACGGCGAAGAATATGTTTTGCAAAAATACAGCGACACGGTTAAAAGCACGCCCCGCCTTCCCGGCGAAAGCAGATTCGATCAAAGGATGCGCGAAATGTTCATGCTTAACCTCAACTGGTTCATGCAGACGCTCCTTGACCGTAAGGATCGCATGAGCATGCATCACGGCCTCGAGGTGCGCGTTCCTTTCTGCGACCACCGTATAGTCGAGTACGCGTTTAATATGCCGTGGGAGATAAAAGCCTGCGCGGGGCGTGAAAAAGGCATCGTGCGCGAAGCTATGCGCGGCGTTTTGCCCGACGAAATCCTGCGGCGCAAGAAAAGCCCCTACCCGAAAACGCATCATCCCGAATACTTCAGACTGGCGGCCGAAGGAGTGAAAAAAATCCGCGAGTCAAAGGATTCGCCTTTAACAGGGCTTCTAAACTGGCAGAATATTGAGAACATTATTGAAAATCCGGGCTCCATAGCCGACCCGTGGTACGGCCAGCTTATGCGCGCGCCCCAGATCCTCGCGTATCTTGTCCAGATAGACGCCTGGCTCCGCGAATTTAATCTGAATATAGTGTAAATTCATTTACATTAATTGGTTTTAGGATTATTATTGGCTTGGAGGGATGTTTATGAAAATTTTAACTATATTGGGAAGTCCCAACAAAAACGGCAAAACGGCCCACGCGTTGTCGCTTTTCGAAAAAAAGATGCAGCTTAAGGGAGACGAGATCGAGCGCGTAAACGTCGCTGAACTTAAAATTAACGGCTGCACAGGCTGCTACGCCTGCATGTCGAAAAAAGATGAGCCCGGCTGCGTACAGGAAGACGACGCGTTGCCCGTACTGCGCAAAATACTCTCGGCGGACGCCGTGGTTTACTCCTCCCCCGTCTATTGCTACGAATTTACCGCTCAGCTCAAAACGCTCATCGACAGGCACCTCTGCCTTATAGATAAGCCCCTTCTCGACGGCAAAAAGGTCGCCCTGCTTGTCACCTGCGCGGGAGACGAAGAAAACAACGCCGATCTGGTAAAGCAAATTTTCCGCAGGGATTTTGACGGTAAGAACGGCTTGATCCGCGCAAAAATCTTGGGTGAATACATACTGGCCGAAAGCGACGCCCCGGATTTTGCCGAAAGAGCCGAAAAAACGGCCTCCAGAATGGCGTCGGAAATTTCCGCCTGAAATAGTCTCAGCGCATAAAAAAGCGCGCTGCAAAACAAAAGTTTTGCAGCGCGTCCTTTTTAATTTAGGTTACCCGATTATGATCTCGCCTTCAGTTTCGCCCTCAAGTCCGGCGGCGTTCGCTTCGTCGACGTCCAGATGAACCCTGGTCGCGAACTTCTCGCTTACTCTCACGACTACCTCAGAAAAAGTCAGCGCGCGGTCTCCTCCGACCTTAATCGACACAAGCTGTTTGTCCTTAAGCCCGAGCTTCGCGGCATCTTCCGGCGTCACGTGCATGTGCCGTTTCGCGGCGATAATGCCTTCCCCGATCGTGACCTCGCCCTTCGGCCCGATAAGCTTGACGCCCGCCGAACCCTTTATATCGCCGCTTTCACGCACCGGGACCTTGACGCCCAGCGTGCGCGCGTCCGTA
>JAUZPW010000296.1 GCA_030705725.1 Bacillota bacterium | reverse complement strand
TGTAAAGCTTCCTATTCTTCCTCCCAGTTGTGGAAGACCTCCTGCACGTCGTCGTTGTCCTCAAGCATATCGAGAAGCTTCTGCATGTTCTTGACGTCGTCCTCGTTCTCAAGCCTTATCCTGCTCTGCGGGACCATCTGAACCTCGGCCTCGAGAAAAGAAATACCCTTAGCTTCCAAAGCCTCGCGCACCTTTCCGAGATCGTCGGGCGCCGTAAGCACCTCGAAAACGCCGTCCTCGAGCATAACGTCGTCCGCTCCCGCGTCAAGCGCCATCATCATGAAATCGTCCTCGTCGTAATCCCCCTGCTCGACAATAAGAACGCCTTTGTTGTCGAATTGCCAGGAAACGCAGTTCGTGGCGCCGAGTCCCTTGCCGAACTTGTCGAAATAATGGCGCATATCGGCCGCCGTGCGGTTTCGGTTGTCCGTCATCGTCTCGACAATAACGGCTATTCCGGACGGCCCGTAGCCCTCGTATAAAATGGTCTCGTAATCAGCTCCGTCTGAGGCGGACGAGTATTTTTCTATCATTCGCTTAATATTGTCGTTAGGCACGTTGTTCGTTTTCGCTTTGGCGATAACGTCCCTGAGCTTCGAATTCGAAGTGGGATCCGCGCCGCTCTCTTTGATGGCGACAGCCATTTCCCTGCCTATTTTAGTGAAAATCTTGGCTTTTTTGGCGTCAGATTCGCCTTTTTTTCGTTTAATATTGTTCCATTTGGAATGTCCCGACATAAAGAAAACTCCTATTAATTATTATTATTTGAATTTTATCATAGTCCCCGCGGATTTGCAAAATTTGAATAATATTTTTTATAATTGGAAAAAATATGTTCAAATCCGAAACGAGGTGAAAAAGCTACATGGAGAAAAAGAGCAAAGATAAGAGTAAATCAAAAGAAAAAGGAAGCACCGTTTCTCAGGTTAAATAACTTGATCGGGGGGGGATATAAGTTCCCTCCCGATTTTTTTTGTGGGCTAAATATGCCGCCCGGCTAAAAAACCGTAGGCGCCGCGCCGCCTCTAATGATGCTTTCCAAGGTCGGATTCATACTGCTTGAATCCCCGGCCGAGCACTTCCTGCACGTTTGAAAGCAGCATAAAGGAGTCGGGGTCTGTTTCGGCAATCAGTCTTTTAAGCAGAATGGTCTCGTGACGGCGTACCGCGCACATAAGCACTGTTTTTTCGCTGTGGGTGTACATTCCGGTTGCGCTTAACGCCGTAACGCCCCTGTGAAGTTCTTTTATTATCGCCTTGGACATTTCCTCAGGCTTCCCCGTGACGATAAACGCTCCGTTTGACACATCGGTTCCGGTAAGTATGGAGTTAACGACGTTCGAGGAAACGTAGGTAAGGATCACGGCGTAAAGGGCGCTTTCGACGTTGCCGTAAATAAAAGCGGAAAAAGCGATAATAAACGCGTTCATTATCATTATCATGGTGCCCATCGGCATAGTCGAACGTCTGGTTAAAAGTTTTGAAATAATGTCAAGGCCGCCGCCCGTCGAGCCTCTCAAGAAGACAAGGCCGCCGCCGATCCCACCGATCACGCCGCCGAAAAACAGGGAAATCAGTATATCCCCTTTGTAAACCACGAGAAAATTAGGCAAAACGTCGAGAAATACGGAAGTCGCCAAAACCGTGTACATCGTTCGGAACATAAGAACCCTGCCGAACGATTTATACCCGATGATTACGAGCGGAATATTCAAAACGGCGTTGATAACACCGGCCGGAAAACCTGTTAAATAGTTTATCACGACGGCGATCCCGGTAATTCCGCTTAACGGTATCTGCATCGGCTTAATAAAAACGATAATTGCCAGGGAGCTCATAAAAGCGCCGATAGTAATAATAATATAATCGAATACCATGTCCTTATTAATTATTTTTTTCAATCCGCGCACTCCTTTTTCTGATCCCCGCATGCTTTTATTACCGACTGAAAAAGCTCGTTAAGCCTTTCGCCGCGTCCTTTCAAAAACAGCCATCCGAAAAGCGCTTCAAGCGCCGTAGCGTAGTAATAATCGGCGGTTTCCGCGTGCTTCGGGATCGACTTCGGTTTCTGATTCCTGCCCCTCAGGAATATGGCCGCCTCGTCTTCTCTAAGCTCGTTTCTTATAGCCCGCGCCGCTTTTGCCTGGCTTGCGGCGCAAACTATCCCCGTCGTCTTTTTATGAAGTCCGAAAGAAGTGGTGTTGCCTAAAAGCGCAAGATGCGTCCTCGTCATAAGCTCGAAAACGCCGTCCCCGATATACGCAAGCGACAGAACCGAGTAGCGGTCTATTTCGTTGTCGGAAAGAGACGTCGTAAAAAAATCAGTCATAATAGCCTCCGTTTTATAAATGGAATTATATCCTATTGAAAGAAAAAAGTTAATAAAAAAATTCTGCGGCTTTAAATTTTGCCGATTTATGATAAAATAATAGAAACAATATGGAAATTAGAACGAATTAACTATAAGGAGATAAACTATGCCAATAGTTCATTTAACGGCCGATGATTTTGAGAATATAATAAAAAGCGAAAATCCCGTGCTTGTCGATTTCTGGGCTCCGTGGTGCGGCCCGTGCCGTATGCT
>JAUZPW010000295.1 GCA_030705725.1 Bacillota bacterium | reverse complement strand
GGAAAATCCGACTTGCTTAAAAAATCAAGCAGCGAAAAAGTCAGCGTCATATCGGAAAAACGGCTGTCCTTTAGTCCGCCGATTTCCTCGATATGCGCGCCAATTACTACGTTTTTCGATTTCAGATATTGCCGGCATAAGGCTCCGGCGAAAACAACGGGGGCCGTAAGCCTGCCGGAGAAATGTCCGCCGCCTCTTATGTCGTTGTTCTTGTTATAGCGCAGCGAGGCGGTGTAGTCGGCGTGCGACGGCCTTGGAATATCGGAAAAATCCGAGTAATCCGACGAGCGGGCGTCCTTATTGCGGAAAACTGCGCATATGGGAGCGCCGGTCGTTTTGTTATCGAGCACGCCGGAAATAATTTCGGGAAGATCGTCTTCGTTCCTCGCGGTCGAGTAAGCTGTTTTTTTAGGAGCGCGCCTCGACATTTCAAACGCGACTTGCTCCAAATCTAGCGAGACGCCGGAAGGAAAGCCGTCGATATTAACGCCAAGCCCGGCTCCGTGGGATTCACCGAACACGGAAATTATTAAATTCCTGCCTGTTACTGAGCCCATATTAAAAATCCTCCCTGAATATTTCATAAATCAGCTGCTCAAGACTTTGGAGCGAAAGATTGTAAATCAGGGCTTCGCCCGGAGTCCGTATCAGGATGAAGCTTATTGTCTTTGAAAATATTTTTTTATCGGAGCTTACGGCTTCGGCGATTTCGGAAGCCTTATACGGGGTATCCGTATTGAGGCCGTATCTTCTGAGCAGGTCATTTAGTAGTGCGAGGCTATCTTTCTTTGTCACATTGAGCGCTATGCCCGCTTTTAAGGCGGCCTTCATGCCGAGGGCGACGCTCTGACCGTGTGAAAACTTCGCATACGAGCCGAGCTTTTCGATCGCGTGGCCTATCGTATGTCCGAAGTTCAGGAGCATCCGAACGGATAGATCGCGTTCGTCTTTTTCGACTATGTTCCGCTTGATTTCGACGCACCTGAATATTATATCCAAAAGCGCTTCGCCGGACAGCTCGGCGGAAAGACTGTTCAGAATATCGCCGTCGGCTATAAAACCGTACTTTATAACCTCCGCCATTCCGTCGCAGAAGAATTTTTCGGGAAGCGTTTTGAGCACGTCCGGATCAATCACGACTATATGCGGCTGATAAAAAGCGCCGACCAGATTTTTTCCCTGCTTTAAGTCAACCCCGCATTTGCCTCCTACTGAGCTGTCTACCTGGGCGAGCAATGTCGTCGGTATCTGGCAAAGGTTTATACCGCGAAGATAGGTCGCGGCCGCGAAGCCCGCGGTGTCTCCGATAACGCCGCCGCCGAGCGCGACCGCGAGGTCGGCGCGCGTCAGGCGGGCTTTAGAAAAATCTTCATAAAGCCGGGAGACGCTGTTCAGATTTTTTGAGGTCTCTCCCGCCTCCAGAACGGAGGACGAAGCGGAAAATCCCGCGCCTTCAAAAAGCTCCGTTATCTTTTTTAGAAACAGCGGCGCGACGTTTGAGTCGGTCACGATATGGGCCCTGCGCCCCGGAAACCGCCCGGCGCAAAGGGCAGGCGCGTTTTCGAGCATCCCGCGCTCAATATAAATTTCGGATTCCGCCGAAGCGGATTTTAGCAAAAGCTTTTTCAATATTATCACACCTCGCGGCCGACGGCGTTCGCCACCTGCCTGATTTTTTTCATGATCCCGTCGAAGCCTTCGGGAGTAAGAGACTGGGCACCGTCGCTTAAAGCGCATTTCGGGTTATTGTGCACCTCGATCAGAAGACCGTCCGCGCCCGCCGCAACTGCCGCAAGCGACATCGGCCCGACAAGCCACGAAGCGCCGGTCGCGTGGCTGGGGTCAACGACGACGGGAAGGTGGCTGACTGCTTTAAGCACCGGCACCGCGCTTAAGTCAAGCGTGTTTCGGGTAAAGGTTTCAAAAGTGCGGATGCCGCGCTCACAGAGGATAACGTTTTCATTGCCGGAGCTTATTATATATTCCGCGGACATAAGAAATTCCTCGACGGTATTTGAAAAGCCGCGCTTGAGCAGAATGGGTTTTTTCACTTTGCCGAGCTCTTTTAAGAGCTCGAAGTTCTGCATGTTGCGCGCTCCGACCTGGATAATGTCGACGTATTCATTGAAAAGATCGATATAATAAGGGTTAGTGATTTCTGATATTATGGGAAGCCCGGTAAGGGACTTCGCCTGCTTCATATATAAAAGACCTTCCGATTTAAGCCCCTGGAACGAGTAAGGCGAGCTTCTGGGCTTAAACGCACCGCCCCTTAAAACCGTTGCACCGCTTTTTTTTACGGTCTCGGCGACGGCGTTTATCTGCTCCTGGGATTCAACCGAGCAGGGCCCGGCCATAACTATTATTTTGTTTTCGCCTATTCTAACGTTCGGGCCGAGATCTATAACAGTGTCGCAGGGGTGAAATTTACGGTTTGCACGTTTATAAGGCTCGCTGACCTTCATCACTTTATCGACGATGTCATAAAGCTTAACGGTATCTATATCTATTGCCGACGTGTCGCCGACAAGCCCGAGTACGGTGGTCTCCGTTCCTTCTATCGGATGAACGCGCACTCCCTGACCGGAAAGCCACTCGGAGAG
>JAUZPW010000294.1 GCA_030705725.1 Bacillota bacterium | reverse complement strand
TCGTTGCAGCGCTTTATGAGCGCCGTTGCCTCGGGATTTCTGAAAAGACGCTGGATTTTGCGCTCCTCGGGCGGATTGCCCTTTTGCACCTCGGAGCCGCAGTTTAATATGGATTCCTCGCTGTGGCTTTTTGACGAGCCCGTCGCGCCGCCGCAGCCGTCGCGCCCGGTTCTGCCGCCCAGAAGGATCACGACGTCGCCCGGCTCGGGACGTTTGCGGACGACGTTTTTCTCGGGGGCCGCGCCGATGACAGCGCCTATTTCCATGCGTTTCGCAACATAGCCGGGGTGATAAAACTCGTGGACAAGACCGGTCGCGAGGCCGATCTGGTTTCCGTAGGAGGAGTAGCCGGCGGAGGCGGTCTGGCATAGCTTGCGCTGGCTCAGCTTGCCCCTGAGGGTTTGACTTTCGGGGGTTTTCGGATCCGCGGCGCCCGTGACGCGCATGGCCTGATGCACGTAGACGCGCCCGGAGAGCGGGTCGCGGATGGCGCCGCCGAGGCATGTAGCGGCTCCACCGAATGGCTCGATTTCGGTGGGATGGTTATGCGTTTCGTTCTTGAACATCAGAAGCCAGTCTTCGTCGCCGCCGTCAAATCGCGCTTTGATTTTTATAGAACAGGCGTTAATTTCTTCGGATTCGTCGAGGTTTTTAAGGCCGCCGCGCTTTTTTAGCAGCTTAGGCGCGCATGTCGCCATATCCATCAAGGTAACGGGGCGCGATTTTTCCCTGTCGCCGTAGATTTCGGCCCGCGCTCTTCGGTATTCGTTATATGCCTTGAGCACCTGCTCGTCCTCAATCTGAGCGTTATTAAGCTCGGTCGTAAAAGTTGTATGACGGCAGTGATCCGACCAGTAGGTGTCGATCATGCGGAGCTCCGTGATAGTCGGGTCGCGTTTTTCCTCATCCTTAAAATACGAGCGCAGGAATTTTATATCGGGAAAATCCATGGCGAGGCCTAGGTCTTTAAGCATGCTCAGAAGCCCGTCCTCCGAAAGCTCAGTGAAGCCGAAAAGCGTCTCGACGGGCGGGGGCGCCGGGTATTCGCCTTTAAGCGTTTGGGGTTTAATAAGGGAGGCCTCGCGCGCCTCCACAGGGTTAATGAGATAAAGTTTTATTCTCTCGAAGTCCTCGTCCGTTATTTCGCCCGAAAACAGGTATATTTTCGCGGCCCTGACGAGCGGACGGTTGCCGCCGCAGAGAAGCTGAATGCACTGCGAGCAGGAGTCGGAGCGCTGGTCGAACTGACCGGGCAGAGGCTCGACCGCGAGAATGCGGCTGCCTTTCAATATTTCATCGGGGAGCCTTTCGTCGCGGCATTCGTCGCACATCGGCTCCGAAAAAACGATCTGCTTTAACAGGCCGTAGCTTTTTTCGTCGATGCCCTCGCAGTCGTAGCGGTTAAACACACGTACGGACGACAGGCCGCCGATGGACAGGGTTTTTTTGAGATCGGAGTATAATGACCCGGCCTCAACGTCGAAGCCGGATTTTTTTTCTGTAAAGCAACGGAAAACGTAAGACATACGTCACCTCTTATTTCTGAAAAATTTCCGCGATGGTCTTTATATACGGCGGGCGCAGAATACCGCGCTCGGTTACAATGCCTGAAACAAGCGAGGCGTCGGTTACGTCGAAGGCGGGATTGAGAACCTTTACGCCTTCGGGCGCCATGCGCTTTTTATACCACATTTCGGTTACCTCTTCTGCCGGTCGCTCTTCTATCGGGATTTTGCCGCCGTCGGGGCAGCTTAAATCTATGGTCGAAAGGGGGGCGCATATATAAAACGGGATTTTATAATAATTTGCGAGCACGGCGACGCCGGAGGTGCCGATCTTATTGGCGGCGTCACCGTTCGCGGCGACGCGGTCGCAGCCCGTGAACACGGCCTGCACGCGCCCGCTTTTCATGACGAAGGACGCCATGCCGTCGCAGATAAGCGTGACGTCAACGCCCGCGCTCATAAGCTCGAAGGCCGTTAGCCGCGCGCCCTGAAGGAGCGGGCGGGTTTCGTCCGCGTATACCCTGAGGTTATACCCGCGCTCCTGCGCGAGGTAAACGGGGGAGAGCGCCGTCCCAAATTTCGCGGTAGCGAGCGCACCCGCGTTGCAGTGCGTCAGAATGCCGTCGCCCGGTTTTATGAGGGCGAGGCCGTTTTCGCCGATTTTACGGCAGATCTCTTCATCCTCATCCTTTATCTTTTGCGCTTCCAGTTTCAGCCGCCGCTTTATTTCCGGCACCGGCAGGTTTTTTGCGGCGTTTGCCGAAGCTTCCATGCGCGAAAGAGCCCAGCGGAGGTTTACGGCAGTCGGGCGTGAGGAGGCTAAAAACGCGGAAGCCCCGGCGAGCTTTTTAAAAAAGGGATCGAATTCGGTCTCTTCTATGCTTTTTGCCGAGAGGTAGAGCCCCATAGCGGCGGCGATGCCTATCGCGGGCGCGCCGCGAACCTTGAGCTCCTTTATAGCGCCGTATATCTCGAGCGGGGTCTTCAAGGAAATAAGCTCGAGGGAGCCTGGGAGCTTTGTCTGGTCTATTATGACGAGAGCGCTGTTTTTATCGTCAAGCGACACGGTTTCCATAAATATACCACCTGATTTAATTATAATATGTATT
>JAUZPW010000293.1 GCA_030705725.1 Bacillota bacterium | reverse complement strand
ATTTGCCCTTTGCTTTGCGCAGCCCGCAAAAAGCGAAGCTAAAATCGCAAGCGCTGAAATCATTGCCCATGTCTTTTTTGTCATAATACCATCCTCCATATATATTGCGACAGGAAGTGTCCCGTCACGCCCTTCCGCATTCCTTGTCTCTGCCCGTTAAAATATTGATGCCGTGAGGAAGCTCGTCCATGATTATATCGAGGCTCTCCTTTACCGCTTTCGGGCTTCCCGGCAGATTCACGATCAGCGTCCTGTTCCGTATGACCGATGCGCCGCGGCTCAGCATAGCGCGCTTAGTGATCTGCATTGAGCCGTACCTTATTGCTTCCGCAATACCCGGCGCGTTTCTTGTAGCGACGTTCAACGTGGCCTCCGGCGTGCGGTCCCGCTCCGAGAATCCGGTCCCGCCGGTCGTCAGAATCAGGTCTGCCTGTCTTGAGTCCGAAAGGCGCTTAAGCTGCTTCTCGATCTCATTCTGCTCGTCCGGAAGGATTATAGTTTCAATAACAGCGTACCCGGCCTTTTCAAGATATTCTTTTATAAGCGGGCCGCTTTTATCCTCTCTTTCGCCCCTCGCCCCTTTATCGCTCAAAGTAACCACCGCGGCAGTGAGCGGTCTGTCCGGCGGCGGCGCAAAGGCCGTCATCTCGTCGCCCGGTCTTATTGTCCCGCCTTCCAGCACCCGTGCGAAAACTCCCTGCTTCGGCATGATGCAGTCGCCCATCCTGCGGTAAATCGCGCAGTGGTTGTGGCATTCCTTCCCTATCTGCGTTATTTCCAAAACCACCCCGCCGCATAACAGTCTGGTTCCGACCGGCATCGCGCTGAAATCAAAGCCCTCCACGATAAGGTTCTCACCGAAATCCCCGACCTCGGCGTTTGCCCCGCGCGCGTTGAACTCGCTTATCTTGTCGGACGACAGCAGGCTTACCTGCCTGTGCCAGTCGCCCGCGTGCGCGTCGTTTTCGATTCCGTAATTCTTAATAAACCTGCCCTCAGAGACGGGCTTTTTCCCCACGCCCCGCCTTTCGCTTATGCAAACAGCCTTAACGATTCCCATATTAGCCTCCGATTCTCCACATCATGCTGTCGGAGCTTTCGTGCTTCGCCGCCGAGAAATCATGCCCCGCCGGTTTTTTGAATACGGCTTCCCTGATTTTAAGGACTATCTCTTCCCTGCTTAAGCCGCTTCTTAAAAGCTCCTTAATATCGATGCCGCAGCTGTGCGCAAGACAAAGCTGCAGCTTTCCGCCCGCCGTTATACGCATCCTGTTGCAGCTTTCGCAAAATCCGCAGCTTACGGCGTTTATAAACCCTATCCGCCCCTGAAATCCCTCGGCGCTGTAATAAACCGCCGGGCCGTTGCCCCTGGTCTCGCCGGTCGGCCTCAGATCGAACCTTTTTCTTAAGTCCTCAAGAATCTGTCCTCCCGTAACGGGCTTAAACAGGCACCCGGCGCCCATCGGCATCATTTCAATAAAACGGACGTCTATAGACCGGTCTTTCGCGATAAGCGCAAAATCGGCCGCTTCGCTCCTGTTCACGCCTTCCATTGTCACGCAGTTGATTTTCGTCCTTATCCCGGCGTCAGAGCAGGCGTAAACGGCTTCAAGCACCCTGTTGAGCCCTTCCGAACCGGTTATCGTTTTATATACCTCCGGCTTTAATGAATCAACGCTTACGTTAACCCCGTCTACACCGGCCTCCTTTAGCTTAGGCAAATAATCTGAAAGCAGCTGTCCGTTCGTAGTCAGTGTGACGGATGAAATCCGCGGGATTTTCTTAAGCACTCCGATAAATTCCGAAACACCCTCGCGCAGCAAAGGCTCTCCTCCGGTGATTTTGATTTTTTTAAGGCCTTCCTCCGAAAGCATCCGGCATATATATTCCATTTCACCCCATGATAGAAGCTCGTTTTGCCTCTCGTAATCGCATTTTCCGGGCATGCAGTACGCGCAGTGCAGATTGCAGCGGTCCGTAACGGAAAGCCGCAGATATTCAATTACCCTGTTCCGGCTGTCCGTCAGAGCGCGGCAGTCGCCTGTAGTCCCCACTTTTTCCACCCTTTTTCTCTTCCAGATATACTTCTTTGATCGTCATGGCTTTATCCAGCGCCTTGCACATGTCGTAAACCGTCAGCAGAGCGACGGAAACTCCGGTCAGAGCCTCCATTTCAACCCCGGTCTGCCCACTGGACTTTACGGTGCAGATCGCTGCGATAGTTAAGCTTTCACTGTGAAGCTCAAAATCGATTCCGCATTTTGTGATAGTCAGTAAATGGCAGAGCGGGATCAGCTCGCCCGTTTTTTTCGCGGCCATTATTCCCGCTATACGCGCAACCCCCAGAACGTCGCCTTTTTTTGCGGTTCCCTGCGCGACGGCGTCAAAAACCGCGCGGTTAACGGTAATAGAGCCCTTTGCGGTCGCAGTCCTCTCCGTCGTCGGCTTTCCGGAGACATCCGCCATCACGGCGTTTCCTGCACTGTCGAAATGGTTCATCTTATCCAAAATCCTGCACTCCTCATTCTCCGAATCCGCAGTCTGGAAAAACGCACGGCTCGCAGCCCATGCACTGTCCGCCGTGCGCGAGCCTTATAAAATCCCGCTTTGAAAGCTTTTCCCCTGCT
>JAUZPW010000292.1 GCA_030705725.1 Bacillota bacterium | reverse complement strand
CCGGTTATAACCCGCACGCCCGCCGACAAAACGAGCTTTATATCGTTGTCAATCGCTTCCCCCGAGATTCTGAAATCCGGGATCACGCTGCGCACCACGCCGCCGAGGCTTTCACGCTTCTCAAATAGCGTAACCTGCAGCCCGCCCCTTGAAAGGAAATACGCGGCAGCTAAGCCAGCCGGCCCGCCTCCGACAACAGCGGCCTTTTTATCCGAAGTCGCCTCCGGTTTTCCAATCTCCTTCATAAGCTCGATAAACCCGCCGCGGGCGGCTTCAAGCTTCGTTCTTCTTATATTGACCGGCGTTTCGTAAAAGTTTCTTGTACATTTTCCCATGCAGTTGTGCGCGCATATCGTGCCCGTTATAAACGGCAGCGGATTTTTATCCGTAATAACCTTGAGCGCTTCTTTCATTTTGCCTTCTCCGGCAAGCTTCATATAAGCCGTAATGTCCTGATGAATAGGGCAGCCCTCTTCGCAGGGAGCGAAAAAGCAGTCGAGAAGCGGCGCCTTTCCTTTCGCCTTTCTAGAAGGCAGAGGCTTTACCGCCTTGATAAGATGCCTGTCGGTTTTCGCTTTTTCGGCAAGCCCGGCGACGGCGTCGGCGTCGACCCCGGAAAAGCCTTCGGGCGTTACGCCGCCGAAAACCTCCGCAATCTGCAGAAGCCTCTGGTACCCGCCCGGCTTCAGCAGGGTTGTCGCCATCGTGACCGGCCAGATTCCGGCGGAAACAATTTTTTCTATATTGAAGTAGTCGGCTCCTCCGGAATACGAAATGCGCAGGCTTCCGCCGAAATCAGACGAAAGCTTTGCCGCGACGGCCATTGAAAGCGGGAACAAAGCTTTGCCGGACATATACATTTCATTTCCGGGCAGCTCGCCCGATTTAATATCGACCGGGAATGTGTTCGTTATTTTAACTCCGAACTCGAGATCAAGGGCATTCGCAGATTCCTTAAGCCTTCTGAGCATCGGAACAGCGTCTTCGTACTGCAAATCGTCCTTAAAGTGGAAGTCAGTGAAGGAAACGTAACCGTATCCCATATCGTCAAGCACTTTTCTGGCGTATTCATAGCCTAAAAGCGTGGGGTTGCATTTGACGAAGGTATGTACTTTCTTTTCCTCTAAAAGGTACCTTGCTATACGCTCGATTTCCTGCGGCGGGCAGCCGTGAAGTGTCGAAAGCGTCACGGATTTGCAGATTTCGGACGGAATTTTTTTAATATCTTCCGCCTTAAGGTTTTCGAACATATCCGAATGCTCAGAAAGCCAGCTTTCGCACTCTTTGAACACGCCTGTGCTCCGGGCATCCTTAAGTCCTTCTATAAATTTGTCTATTTTAGCTGATTTTATTCCTTCAAGGTCATATCCGACGCTCATGTTGAACTGGAAGCCGTCTTGTCCGCCGAGCTTAAACTCCCCGGCCATGACATGAAGCGCGAACCACGCCTTAACATATTCGTCAAAAGCCTGCGGAACGTAAAGCTCCGTAGACCATTCCACATTGTAGCACTCGTCGTCAGCCCTGATGCAGGGCTTTGAGACGGGCAGATCCTCGCCGTCTAAAATCTGCACGGTTTTTAATTCGAAGAAACGGCTTCCGGCAAAATACGCCGCCACAATATTCTGTGCAAGCTGAGTATGCGGCCCCGCCGCAGGTCCGAACGGCGTCTCCAGTTTTCCGTCGAAAAGCCTCCAGGTATGTTCCTTGTCCGCCCTGTACGGTCTTCTGACTCCGAACACGGTTCCCTTTGTCCTGTATTCCTCAATAATCGAGCTCATAAGCTTCGAAAACGGAATCGGCGTCATTCTGTCTCCCATTTTGCATCCTCCACGTTTAATATCACTCTAGTCGTTAATGCTCTTCCAAAGCTTAACGGATTCTTCTCTGACTTCCGCCATCACCTTTTCCTCGTCGATGCCGGTTAAAATCCTGTCCTTCATAAGCACTTTACCGTTGCAGACCGTGGTAACGACGTTTTTGCCGGTCATGCCGAATAAAATATGTCCGTTGCAGTTTCCGCCGTCCATCGGAGTCAGCGGAATATAATCCGAGACTATAACGTCCGCCGCGGCGCCTTCCTTCAGAATGCCCAGCGGTTTTTCAAAATACCGCCCCGCAATTTTCGCGTTGCCCTCGAAAAGCATCTGCGGGACCTCTGCCCAGGCGGCGTTCGCGTCGCACAGATGGTGCTTGTGCAGGATATTCGCGACCTTGTAAGACTCGGTCATATCGTGGGTATAGCCGTCGGTTCCTAACCCCGTCAAAACCCCGTGATGAACGATTTCCATTGTGGGCGGGCAGCCGCAGGCGTTTCCCATGTTTGATTCGGGGTTGTGCACCACCATGGTGTCCGTTTCCTTCAGCAGCTCCATCTCGTGCCTGTTTACGTATATGCAGTGCGCGGTAATGGTTTTCGGCCCCAGCACGCCCAAATCCATTAGCCTGTCGATAATTCTTTTTCCGTAATGCTTGAGGCAGTGGTGAAGATCCTCGATACCTTCCGCGACATGAATATGGTAACCGACCCCTTCCGGTTTCTGCGCCGCGCACAGCTCAAGGGTTTCGTCCGAAAGGGTAAAAGAAGCGTGCAGCCCCATCATACCCGCGATCATGCCGTTTCCGTTTTTTAGTGCATGCTTTATAAAAT
>JAUZPW010000291.1 GCA_030705725.1 Bacillota bacterium | reverse complement strand
GGACGCTGATCGTGAATCTGCCGGGAAGCCCGAAAGCGGTAAAGGAGAGCCTCGATATAATCATGGACGAGCTTCCTCACGGCATCAACATTTTAACGGGCAGAGACAAGGAATGCGGAAGGGCGTAACGGGATATTTCCTGTCGAAATATATTACGGAGGATGTTATTATGAAAAAAAAGACATTGGCAATGATTTCAGCGCTTGCGATTTTAGCTTCGCTTTTTGCGGGCTGCGCAAAGCAGAGGGCAAATTCGTCATCCGCCCAATCCGGTTCATCACAGCAGCAGGAGACCACCGTCGCCAAGGAACCGGTTACGCTTACTCTTGCGGCTGCATCCAGCCTTAAGAACGCTTTCGACGAAAAGCTGATTCCCATTTTCGAGAAAAAGTATTCCTGGATTACCGTTAACGGTACTTACGACAGTTCAGGCAAGCTCCAGACGCAGATAGAGGAAGGGCTTAGTGCGGATATTTTTATGTCGGCCGCGGATAAGCAGATGAACGCGCTCACGGACAAGGGATTTATAACGAAGGACAGCGTGACTGAGCTTCTTGAAAACAAAATCGTGCTTATTGTTCCCGAGGGAAAGGACAGCGGCATCAAATCGTTTAACGATATTGGGAAGGCAGCGGAGATAGCTATAGGCGATCCGGAAAGCGTGCCGGCGGGTCAATACGCAAAGGAAGCGCTTAATAACCTCGGACTCTGGGACGGCATTCAGGGGAAGGTAAGCCTGGGCACGAACGTTACGGAGGTATTAAACTGGGTGGCAGAGGGCAGCGCCGGCGCAGGCATTGTTTACGCTACCGACGCTAAAACCTCAAATAAGGTAAAAGTCGCGGCGGAAGCTCCGGAAGGCAGCCTCAAAACGAAGATAAGATATCCCGTTGGCATTGTCGCTGCGACAAAAAACCAGGAAGCCGCGGAACTGTTTCTTGAATTTCTGAAAAGCGACGAAGCTATTAAGGTTTTTGAAGACTGCGGTTTTACAAAGGGGAACTAAAGCATGGATCTGTCGCCCATTTGGATATCAATGAAGACAGCGGCCGTTTCGATCGTTATAACCTTTTTCCTGGGTATTTTTGCGGCGTGGGCCGTGTTCCGCATAAGGAGCGTAAAATGGAAAACGGTTATCGACGGCGTTCTGACGCTGCCCCTTGTGCTTCCCCCAACGGTCATAGGTTTTTTTCTTCTTTACATTTTGGGGGTCAGACGCCCGCTGGGCCGGTTCTTTGTTGAGTTCTTCGGTGTAAAAATCGCGTTTTCATGGGCGGCGGCGGTCATTGCGGCCGTTGTTATTTCCTTTCCGCTGATGTACCGCTCCGCCAGAGGGGCGTTCGAGCTCGTCGACAGGGATCTGACAGCGGCTGCGAGAACGCTCGGAATGAGCGAATGGAAAATATTTACTCGGGTGCTCTGCGCAAACGCCGTCCCGGGAATTTTATCGGGAGGCATTCTGAGCTTCGCGAGGGGGCTCGGCGAATTCGGCGCGACCGCAATGATCGCCGGAAATATTGCGGGAAAGACGCGGACACTGCCGCTCGCGGTATATGCGGAGGTGGCGGCGGGTAATTCCGACAGAGCCTATGTTTATGTACTTATAACCGTAATTATAGCGTTTTTGTCGGTAGTGCTTCTGAACGCTGCCGGGATCAAGAGCTGGGAGCGCAGAAGGAGGCGGGGATAACGACACTCGATGTAAAAATTAAAAAGAAGCTATGGGAATTCGAACTGTGCGCCGGCTTCAGTACGGAAGCTTCCTGCCTTGGCATTCTGGGGCGCTCGGGAAGCGGGAAAAGCATGACCCTTAAATGCATCGCAGGAATAGAAACTCCTGATTCGGGGGAAATCCGTCTCGGAGACAAAACGCTCTTTGACTCAAAGAGCAAGATAAACATAAAGCCGCAGATAAGAAGGGTCGGCTATCTGTTTCAGAATTACGCGCTTTTTCCGAATATGACGGTTTCCGAAAACATAGCGGCAGGCGTCGGAAAAGATAAAAAAGAAATAATTAGCGCTATGATAAAGCGTTTCAGGCTGGAAGGGCTTGAAAGGCAGTATCCGGGTCAGCTTTCGGGAGGACAGCAGCAGCGTGCCGCTTTAGCGAGGATTCTTGCCTGCGAGCCTGAGGTGCTGCTTCTGGATGAGCCTTTTTCGGCGATGGATGCTTACCTTAAGGAAGAATTAAGGCATGAGCTGTTAAGGGTGCTTAAAGATTACGCCGGGCTTGCAGTTCTTGTGACGCATGACAGGGACGAAGTATACGAGCTTTGCGACAGCTTGCTTTTACTTGACAGGGGAAGAGTGATTGCCTCGGGTGAAACCAAGGCGCTTTTTCTTAACCCGGGAACATGCGAGGCAGCCCGCCTGACGGGCTGCAAAAACCTGTCCAGGGCCAAAAAACTTGCCGAGCACAAGGTCAAGGCAATAGACTGGAATCTCGAGCTTTTTACGGCGGAGCGAGTGCCGGACAGCCTGACAGCCGTCGGAATCAGGGCGCATGACATTAGACCCTCGCAGGGAGAGACTTCGGAGGTTCTAATTAACACGATGAGAATAGAAGCCCCGCAGATTACCGAAATGCCTTTTGAATGGAATATCGCTTTCGGCGGGCTTTTATGGAAACTGGAGAAGAGTATTCACAAAAGCGGAAGACCCGGGACTATCCCGGAAATCGCAATG
>JAUZPW010000290.1 GCA_030705725.1 Bacillota bacterium | reverse complement strand
TGAGATCCAGTCTCGCCATGATAACGCTGTCAAGGTTGACGTCGCGCAGTATAACCGTCTGTCTTCCCGCCGAGCTCGAAGGATCCTCGTTCACTATCTGAACGTCGAAATACGTGTCGGTGCCGTTTTTTACGTAGCTGCGCATCATCCTGCGAAATTTCGAGGTAACATAGTAAATCGTCGCGCTCCCGCTGCCCTTCCAGCCGGTCGTCTTGTGCTGCGTGCCGCGCTTTCCGAGCGTTTTGCCCTCGCTCTTGTCCTTTTCGACCTTTGCCTCGATGCTTTTTAAGTAAAACATCTCCTCGCGCGCGCCGTCGATGATCGTGTACGCCCGGCCCTCGGTGCCGTTTATAGTGTCCGCGTATCTCATAAAGCCCATATTACTTACCCTCCCCGACCGTTATCGTCGCGTAGATCTTCTCAACGCTGTCTACGGGCTGCAGGCGCACGGTTAATGTCATGGAGTCTATTGCCGGGCCCTCGCCTACCGTTATGTCGCTCTCGGAATCGAAATTCTGCAGAGCTCCCAGGCTCTCGTATTCCGCCGCAAGCTTGATCGCAAACGCTTTGACCGTGTTTCGCCCGTCGGCGTTGTTTCCGATCTTCCCAACGTAACAGAGATCGCACATTTTTTTAAGATCGCTGCAGTAGCCGTCTATTACTCTCAGTACCCTGTTTTTCGACAGAGCGTAGCTTTTCGCGTCGCCATATGTCAAAAGCGTGTTAATGTCCTGCTCGGTCGCTATTCTTCCGTAGCTCTCGGTGAAAAGGAATTCGCCCGCCTTTAAGGCCGCCTCGATCTCGCTGTTTGTGTAGACCGTGTCGACCGACACAGCTCCTTCGTATTCCGAGTACGTAAGCGATTCCGCAACGCCCGCGCCCGCGGTCGCGCCGCCGACCCACGCCACGGCCTTGACCTTGTCGATCACGGTCCCGTCGCTTAATACGACGCCGTTTTTGACCGAGATGACCCCTTCGTAATCGGCTGTCGGGCAGTCCGGCAGCACCACCTGGATTTTCTTGCCCTCGTTCTCGCGCATCCGCTTCGCGAACTCGACCGCAAGCGCCTTGACAGCGCTGTCGTTTACGGGAACCGCCATTGTATCAAAATCCGCTCCCGCCGCGGCGGTAAAATACGCCGCGAAATTTTCAGCCGTAGCTGCAGCGTCCGTGCCGCCCGTAAGAGAAGTCGCGGCTGCCGCCGCCGGCGCTCCGGTGCCGGAGAAAACCACAAAATCGTTTGCTCTGAGGCCGTTTATTGACGACACTGTCTGCGTCTCGACCTCCTTCGTCCCGACATAGGTCGTCACGTCGAATTTCAGATTGTCGTCGACGTTTTTGGCTACGCCGACTTTTATGTCGTTGCCCCTCGTCCCGGCGTATTTCGCCGTGACGGTCAGAGCCGTCCCGACCGTCGCCGCCGCCTTCGCGCCGCCCCCGTTCACCCTGTATAAAAGCACGGTTTTCGCCCGCTTCAGCGCCTCGCGCAAAAGCAAAATATCGTTTAAGCCGTACCCCAGCGTGCCGTAAACGTCGCTGTCGCAGTTGACAGCGATAAGCTTTCCCGTATCTCCCCAGCTTAGGTTAAGCGGCATCGTCATAACGCCGCGCCTGCTTGCGGCAGGGCTTTCCTGCTCAGCAGCTAGGATGTTTATATAAGAGCCCGGCCTCACCTTGTTCTGCGTTTTCCATGTTCCGCCCGCCAATTTAATCCACTTCCTTTTTCATAAAATCCCCGATTGCGGCCTTGGCCTCCGCAACCGTGTATTCCCCTCCGGGATCGAGTATCACCTTCAGGATGCATTTTTCCATAATGGTAAACTGCAATGATTTCGCGAGCTGCGAAACCGTAAATTTTGCCGCGCCCCGGTCTTCAACCTCGGCGCGCTCCGTATTTTTAGCCATTTCTGACCTCCGTCTTAATTTCAGAAATCCCGGGCGCGCTGCCCATATCCTCAAGCGCAAACCACGTAAAAGAAAGGTAAAAATGCAGTACGCCGTCTTTTACAGCGTACCTGACGCTTTTGGGCCTAATCGCTCCGTCTTCAGTTTCGGCGTCGCTTAAAGCAGGGATCAGCGCTTCGCCCGCTTTGTAAAGCTCCTCGTTAGTCTTTAAGCACTTTGGCGGAAAATACTGAACCTCAAATTCCGCTCCGAAACGGTATCTGCTTCCGATTTCCTTTCTGATCGTCGAATTAAGCGCTGAAATAAAAAAGCACGGCTCCGAAAAATTCTGCCTGATTTTTTCTCCGTAAACCGGCAAATCCGGATAGCTCCTTAGAAGCGAAGCTATAATTCCGTTTCTTATCTGTAAAACGTTCATGCTTTTCTAACCCGCCTCATTTTGACCTGGCAATGCGTTGCGTAAACCGTCGGTTCTCCCGCCTGCTCGAATTCCGAAAAAACGCCGTCCTGCGCGACCTTTATTTTGCAGCCCGCCGATACCGAAGCCCCCTTCGGCAAAAACAGGACGGCGTCGGAGCCGACGCTAGCGAAGCTTTCTGTCTGAAGCGCGGCCGACTGTGTTTCCGAAAGCCTGCACGCCCCGGAGTATAAAGTGATTTCCTCAAGCTCCGTCTCGCCCGTGGCCTCGTTTTTAACATGCGCAAAGCCTTTGACAACGCATGTTCCGTTAAAAAATGCCCGGATAGCGGCACCCGCCGCGGTTATCGAAGACGATAAATCGGCCATATCTAC
>JAUZPW010000029.1 GCA_030705725.1 Bacillota bacterium | reverse complement strand
GACGGGCTTATGATCGAGGTACACAACAACCCGCCGAAAGCGTTGAGCGACGGGGCGCAGTCCCTTACGCCACAGGCTTTTGATGCTTTGACAAATACCCTTCGGCCTTATATCGGGCTTGAAGGAAAACGCTTTTAAGAATTGGAAAGCTTCCGGGTTTCCAGAAGCTTCATTAATTATTTTTTGCTTTTCTTTTCGTTTGCAAGCGGGTTCAGCATGGCGGCGTTTTCTACGCTGTTATTTGCGATATGCGTGTAAATCATGGTTGTATCGAGGTTTTTATGCCCCAGAACTTCCTGAAGCGTTCTTATATCAACGCCGTTCTGGTACATCAGCGTTGCCGCCGTATGCCTTAGTTTGTGGGCGGAATACTGTTTCTGATCGAGACCGGCCATAAGCAGGTACTTTTTAACGAGCGCTTTAACTGTCTGAACGTCGATGCGCTTATTAAGGCGGCTTATAAAAAGCGCATTTTTATATTGGTTGTTAATGGCCGGGCGCACCTTAAGGTATTCGCCGAGCGCGTTCCGGCAGGCGGGGTTTAGGTACACGACGCGCTCCTTATCGCCCTTGCCGAGGACTCTCAGACGGTCTTCCTGAATATCCTGCAGGTTTATTCCGGCGAGCTCGGAAACACGCAGAGCGCAGTTTAAGAACAGGGTAATGACACAGTAGTCCCGTTCGGCGTAAGGCCCGCTGACGGCGTTTAGCAGCGCGCGGCTGTCGTCAAGCGAAAGATATCTTGGCGTTTTTTGTCGGGATTTAGGAGAATCGAGGTTCTGAGCAGGATTGGATTCCAGTATATGGGCTTTATCCGTCATATATTTAAAAAACGACCGTATTGAAGATACTTTTCGCGCGCGGGTGGCGGCGGAATTTCCGAGCGGTGTGCCGGGGCTTTTATGAAACTTCGGCCGTTCACGGCTTGCGAAAGTAAGATAGTCGTAAATATCCGACAGAGTTATTTTTTTTATCAGATCTATGTTTACATCCGAAATATTGATCTGATCGAATTCGCAGCCGTCGGGAACTAGCCCGCGCCGCATTTTTATAAACCTGAAAAAAGTACGCAGGTCGAGATAGTATTCATCCGCAGTTTTTTTGGATTTGCCCCGGATAGTTTCATTATATGTAAGAAAGTCGCGCAGCACCTGGGGCGCTTCGTCGCGGTAGCCCATAAAAACCCTCCATATGCTTATTTTGCTCCTTTGAATTATACAAAATCTTTATTTTGTATAATTCGATATAAAAATAATATACCTTCCCCCGCTTTGCGTCAAGAACAATTATCTTCTTCCATAACCGGCAGAATCGAACCGACATCTGTAAGCGGACCGTCGGTCAGAAAAACCGGTTCTGTTTTTTTGTTTTCCAGAAATCTTAAAATCCTGTTTTTATCCGGGTGAAGTTCCAGGCTTCCGGTAAACGCCAGTCGCTTCCCTGATAGCTTTACGGTAGAGCCGCCGATAAACCCGTAATGGTTTTCTTCAAGAACAATGTATCCGGGTCTTATAAGCAGCACTTCAATGCCGGCGGCCGTCATTGCCTCCGCCATACCGCAGTCGGACGTTATTGCCGAGCTTTCATCAATCACCGCGACGGAGCACTTTGAATAGCCCTGCTTAACGTTAACAAGTTTGTAACCTTTATTTTCGTATTCTGATATAAGCGTTTTATCAGTGTTCTTAAGATTGTGAAAAAAAAGATTACCTATATTAAGGCCGTTTAAGAGAATATTCCGGGGATACTTTTGCTGTAAAGCTTCTGCGCTCTCAAGGAATTCAAAGCATGAATACTTGTAAAGCGAAACAACTTTACTATATACGTTTTTACACACAAAAATACGGTTTTTACCGACGTGATGAACCAGCATATCGGCATGATGGCGTTCTTCCCCGCATAACTCCGCGCAGCAAGGCAAAGAATACGTTTTAATACCGAGCTTTAGCAAGGCTTCCGCGTATAGACCATATTTTTCGCCCAATAAAACCGCTGTTACTGGATTTGCGGGTAAATTTGGTATAAGCGTGAACAAAGGGCTTCTTCCTTTTCTTTTGACAAATTCATATTTTGAAGTTCGACGGAGACAATAGTAACGATATATAAAAAGGGAGGTTTTTATCGTGAGCTTTATGCCGTGCACCAGCGACTGCGTTTATCAGAAGGACGGTACATGTACGCTTACAAGAGCTGCGTCCCCGGGAGAACCAAACCAGGAAGGCTGCGCCTATTATGTAAAAACATCGAAAAGTAAAAAATAATTAGCTTATGCGGTACATTTTATAACAAAGCGGCTTCCAGAGCCTCGCGGACGGTCTTTACTTTAATGAGAGTAAGGCCGTCCGCCGTCTTAGGAGGCGTAGTATCCTGATTCGGCATTATGCATTTTGAAAAACCCAGGCGCTTTATTTCGTTTATCCGCTGCCCCGAGGCAGACACAGCGCGCAGCTCGCCTGTCAGACCGACCTCGCCGAAAGCTGCGCAGGTATCGTCAACAGGGCGCTCGAGAAAGCTTGACGCTACGGCGATAATGACTGGCAGGTCTACGGCGGGCTCGTCCAGCCTGAGGCCGCCGATAACGTTTATATAGGCATCATATGAGCCGAGCAGAAGCCCTCCCCTTTTTTCGAGAATTGCGAGCAGCAGCACGGCGCGGTTATAATCCACGCCCGCGGACATACGCCGGGGCGTAACGAACGCACTTTTTGCCACAAGACCCTGAATTTCCGTTAATATCGGCCGTGTGCCCTCCATTGTGCAGGCTACGCAGCTTCCGAAAACTGACTTCGGTCTGCCCGACAAAAGAGCAGCCGACGGGTTTTCTACCTCTCGCAGGCCGCTGTCGCACATTTCAAACACGCCTATCTCGTTTGTCGAGCCGAATCGGTTCTTTTCAGCCCGGAGCATACGGTAGGAAATATTCCTCTCCCCTTCGAAATATAAAACGCAATCGACCATATGTTCGAGCACCTTCGGCCCTGCTATAGCGCCGTCTTTATTTACATGGCCGACGATAAACACCGTTACTCCGCTTCCCTTCGCGTACTGCAGAAGCGATAGCGCGCATTCCTTTACCTGGGAGACGCTGCCGGGCGGAGTGTCGGTATTTTGCTTATAGGTTGTCTGTATGGAGTCTATAATTAAAACTTCGGGGCAAACGCGCTCGGACTGACTTATTATCTCATCAATTTCCGTTTCGGAAATCACATAAAGCAGATCGCTCGAGGCGCCAATCCGCTCAGCCCTCAGCTTTAGCTGGCGCAGCGATTCCTCGCCGGAAACATAAAGAACCTTTTTGCCCGCATCCCCGAAATTCCGGCATGCCTGCATTAAAAGCGTCGATTTGCCTATCCCCGGCTCGCCGCTTATAAGTATCAGGGAACCTAATACGGCGCCTCCGCCGAGGACGCGGTCCATTTCCGCAATACCGGTGAATATGCGGATTTCACCGTCTGCGCTGACATCCTTTATAAGCACCGGCTCAGACTGTCTCTTAGTGTAGGACGGAATGCGTGCCGACGGCTTATTTACAAGCTGACGTTCCTCCTTAAGGGTATTCCATTCCGAGCAAACGGGACATTTGCCGTACCATCTTGCCGACTCATAGCCGCAGTTTGAACATAAAAACAGGGTCTTTTCTTTCAAAACGATCCGTCCTTTTCTACTTGCCAGTTATGTATTTTATAAATCCTCCCGCTATGGCTATAGCGAGCTTTTTCTGGTATCCTTCGTTTTTTAGTAGCGCCTCCTCCTCGGGATTCGACACAAAACCGCATTCTATCGTAACGGCCGGACAGCTTAGCTTATTCATAAGATAAACGCTGTCGGGCGCTTTTTTGTATTTCCTCGTATTTCCGTCATTGAGAAGAGAAATAAGCGTTTTCTGCGTTATATCGGCAAGCTCCGCGCTTTTTTCGCTGTTCGGACCGTAAAAAACCTGGGCTCCGCGGTATTGGCTTTCAGGGAAAATATTCAGGTGAATGCTAAAAAAAACCGGATTTTCCGTTTCATCGGCAATTTTGAGCCGGGCTTTAAGGTCGGCGATCTTATTCTTTCTTATGGTATTGTCTTCGGAATAATCGAGCGACATATCTTCTGTGCGGATCATTATAGTCTTTATTCCGAGAAACGCCATCGCGGCGTCAAGCTTTTTGGAGATTATAAGCGTGCAGTCCTTCTCCAAAAGACCGCTTACGCCGGTAGCGCCGCCGTCCATGCCGCCGTGACCGGCGTCTATAATCACAACTGAGCCTGAATTATAAGCGCCGCCTAAAGCAGCGCAGGCCTTTTCTCTTTTTTTGTTTACTGTGATTATTATAACCAATAAGATAAAAACTGTCAAAAGCAGCATGAAAATAACCTTTATACGCATCTTGCCATTATGCACGGAAATCACCCCTTAACCATAAATATGGCGGTTTGCCGTTCATAATGATTAAATTATAAACAAAAAATGAAGGGGAGTTAATCCCCTTCATTTTATTATGAAATTCAAATTATTCTTCTGTTTTCGCTTCCTCGGCGGGAGCGTCGGCTTCCGGAATAATATCGTTCTCCTCGCCTGAGGATGCTACGATTGTGGGAGCCTCTTCTGCTTTGGGAGCATTTCCCTCGTCAGGCACGGGCGGCATAGAAAGCGCTTTTACGCTAAGGGAGATTTTCTTTTTATCCTTGTCGATGTCGGTAATTCTGACGTCGATAACCTGCCCGAGCTTTAAGGCATCCTCTGCTTTTTCGATACGGCGCATGGCTATCTGTGAAATATGGATAAGGCCGTCGACACCTGGAATTATCTCAGCGAAGGCGCCGAAAGGCATAAACTTGACTACTTTAACGGATGCCACGTCGCCGATCTTATATTTTTCCTCGAACAAGTTCCAGGGATTATTTTTGCTCTGACGATAGCCGAGGGAAATTTTCTTTTTATCCCTGTCAAGACCGATTACACGGACGTCTATTTCGTCTCCGACGTTAAGTACTTCGGAGGGATGCTTGATGCGGTTCCAAGACAGTTCGGATACATGAACCATTCCGTCTATACCGCCGATATCTACAAATGCGCCGTAGCTTGTAAGGGATTTAACGACGCCTCTGTATTCGTTTCCGACCTCTATGGTTTCCCAGATTTTTTCGGAATTGTTGCGGCGTTCCTCCATTAAAACAGCGCGAATGGATCCAACCACTCTGCGTCTCGCGCGGTTAACCTCGGTTATTCTGAGGCGCTGTTTTGTCTTAAGAAGCTCTGAAAGAGGTTTATCCTTCGCAAGGCCGGACTGGCTCGCCGGGATAAAGACGCGAACTCCGCTGCATACTGCGACTACGCCGCCCTTATTTTCCTCGACAATTATGCCCTCGACGGGCGTTTTGTCCTCCCGTGCGGCTTCGATCGTTTCCCAGCCTTTAATTGAGTCGAGGCGCTTTTTGGAAAGCATGATCATGCCTTCAAGATCGTTTACACGTATTACGAAAGCCTCGATCTTATCCCCAACCTTCAAATGCTCTTCGACTTTGTAAGAAGGATCGTCGCTAAGTTCGCTGATCGTTATATAGCCGGCGTGTTTTACGCCAAGATCGACCTGAATCTCAGTCGGCGTAATGTTTGTAACGACGCCTTCCACCTTGTCTCCTGTATTTAAAGTTTTAAAAGAATGCTCGAGAAGCTCAGCAAAGCTTTCACTGGATTCGGTTCTTACTTCGTCGCTCATAGTGTCCATAACCTCCTTAATTATCCACGCGGGGGTCGATGCTCCGGCTGTGACGCCGATGCGGCGGGCGGATTTGACCGATGCAATATCCAACTCGTCCGCGCTTTCAATCAAAGCTGTTTTTTCGCAGAACCGGCTGCATATTTCAAACAGCCTTTTTGTGTTGGAACTTTCCCTGTCCCCTATTACAATCATGTAATCCGAGTGCGAGGCCAGCTCCTGTGCTTCCTTCTGGCGCATGACCGTAGCGTTACATATTGTATCAAATATTCGCACATTTGTACACGCTTTTTTTAAAAACGCAATACAACTTTTAAAAATACAGCTGTTTGACGTCGTTTGTGCAACAACCGAAATCGGAAGCGCAGCGGCGCCCTCGGTGTTATTAAACCACTCGGTCAGACTGTTTTCGTTTTCTATTACTTCGGCGTTTTCACACCAACCCTGTATTCCGGAAACCTCCGGGTGCCCGCTTGTCCCGATAATCAGGATTTTTCGGCCCTCGTCCGCTTCCCTTCTTACGATGTCATGTATTTTTGAAACGAAGGGGCAGGTAGCGTCAATATACCGGCAGCCTTTTTCCGACAGGATTTCGTATGTTTTCTTGGAAACACCGTGCGAGCGTATTACGACGAAAGAGGCGTCCGGAATTTCATCAATCCCGGCGGATGCGTGTATGCCCTGAGTTTCGAGCCTTTTTATAACGTTGGAATTATGGATTACAGGCCCGAGAGTATATATCTCACCGTGTTCCAAGCAGCCGTTCTGCGCCATTTCCACGGCTCTTGAAACGCCGAAGCAGAATCCGGCGGTCTTTGCAAGCATTATCATAAAGCACCATCCAAAGAAAGCCCGCGGACTTTCTGCATTATTTCGCTCGCCGCTTCGTTATAGTCCGGGCGGGCCGGGCTTTCAAGCTTAAAGGGTTTACCTATTCTGATCTCCGTCCTGCAGAAAATGCGCTTTTTTCCGCCGATATAAACGGGGACGACCGGCACGCCGCTGCGCACGGCAAGCATTCCCGCACCCGCTTTGACGACGGCATCTTTTCGCCTTGTCCCTTCCGGAAACAGTATCAGAGTTTTGCCGTCCCTCAATGAGTGTATCGCGGTTTTAACGGCACGGACGTCCGCAACGGCGCGATTAACCGGGAATGCGCCCAAACGTTTCAATATAAAACCGAAGAGTGCATTATTAAAAAGCTCGGATTTTGCCATAAAGGCATAATCATGCTTTATACCGAGCGCAAAAGCTACGAAAATCGGGTCTTTAAGGCATGTATGGTTGGCACAGACGAGCATTCCGCCCGATTCGGGCAGATTTTCCCTTCCGGTTATTTTCAGCCGGTAAAACGGAAAAAAAACAACCCGCAATAAACTGTAGGCAAAATTAAAGAACATTTTTCAGACGATCCTTAATCACACGTTTTAACAAAGCCAGAGTATCGGAAAACGAATTTCCTGTCGTATCGAGCAAAACCGCGTCGGGCGCAGCTTTTAACGGCGCATGATCCCTGTGCTCGTCGTTTTTATCCCTTTTAATCATGTCGGCAAGCACCGTTTCGTAATCCATCCTCTGCCCGCGCTCCATAAGCTCGTTATAACGGCGTTTTGCCCGTTCCTCCGGAGTCGCGGTCAAAAAAAGCTTCAAATCGGCGTTCGGAAGGATTACGGTGCCGATATCGCGGCCATCCATAATAACGCTGTTTTTTTCGGCAATACTGCGTTGAAGGTCGAGCAAAAAACTTCTTACCTCGGGTATAGCGGATACGTCGGAGGCTGCCGACGAAACGGAATGTTCCCGGATTGCCGATGAGACGTTCTCGCCGTTTAAGAAGATCCTCTGAGTTTTGTTTTCAAATTTAAGCTCGATTTTTATCGAGTCAAGGAGAGGCAGAACTGCGGCCTTGTTAGATGGCTTTACATTGTTTCTGAGTGCGTAAAAGCCCACAGCGCGGTACATTGCCCCGGTATCGACATATATAAATCCGAATTCCTTCGCTATTTCCTTCGCCATTGTGCTTTTGCCGGCGCCTGAAGGCCCGTCGAGCGCAATATTGATTATTTTTTTCTGCAGCATTTTTTTACCTCCGTCAGATAACGCGATGCCCCATTCCGACAGCGACTTCGTTAAGGTTCAGCAGGCTGATTTCGAAAAAGACTGCTACGCTTACGTGGTCGTTAAAACGTGAGATGGCAATCTTCCCTCCGACATTCGAGCCGATTGCTTTATTTGTAAGCTGTGAAATCGCTTCCCGGGCAGCTCCGGCAACGGCACCCTCGTCGGCGTGAGCGGACGAAATAACGCCTTCCCTTTTTGCCGCGACAACGGCGCGCTCTATAATCTTATTTATGGAAGGGATAAATTCGCCGCCAAAATTGGCCGCGGCAACTTTGAGACCGTGCTGCGCAAAGTATTTTTTCAGCTCGTCTTCTTCCTCCATACTGGAGGTAACCGCAAGCCTTATTGCGGCGGCGGCTACTTCGCGGCTGCCTATGACCATCTGAAACACCTTTCTTTTATTGAACTTCCGGCTAAAAATCCCGTTGACCACGCGATCTGTAGGTTAAAGCCGCCGGTATATGCATCGGTATCAATCACTTCACCTGAAAAGTATAAATTCTTTACAAGCTTTGATTCCATAGTCTTTGGGTTAATTTCCTTAACGGAAACCCCTCCGGAGGTTATGACGGCTTCATCTATCGGGCGCGGCCCTTCGACGGGTATTTCCATAGCCTTGACAACCTTAAGGAGCGCCGCTCTTTCTTCTTTTGTGACTGAATTGATTTTTCTGCGGGGAGGAATCCCCGCGAGATCGATGATTACGGGAATAAGCTTCTGCGGCAATAGGCGGTCCAACCCGTTTATTATATCGCGGTTTGTTTCTTCTGAAAAGTCCCGGAGAATTCTTTTATCCAGTGTATCCGAATCGAGCGCGGGTTTTAAGTCGATTGTCACCGTATATTTTTTTTCCTTAAAATCACGCAAATGAGAGGACGCGCTCAGTATAAGCGGGCCTGATATACCGTAGTGGGTAAAAAGCATTTCGCCGAAATCGGAATATACTTCTTTATTTTCGTCCTTGACACTGATTTTTACGTTTCTAAGCGATAATCCCTGAAGGCGGCTGCAAAGCTCCGGAGAAGCTACGAGAGGCACCAGAGACGCCTTAAGCGGCGTAACCGAATGCCCCAGAGCCTTCGCAAAAACGTATCCGTCTCCGGTCGAGCCGGTTTGAGGGTAAGAAAGCCCGCCCGTCGCGATAACGCAGAAATCGCACGGGATCAGTCCCGCTTCCGTTCTGACGGCGCAGACCGCGTTATCACGGGCAATAATATCAAACGCCTCGGCGTTTTTTATATCCACGCCTTTATTTCTGGCGGCTTTAACCAGCGCAGATACGACGTCGGAAGCCTTGTCCGAAACGGGAAAAACGCGGTTTCCGCGTTCCGTTTTTAAGGGCAGACCGATCGATTCGAAAAAAGAAATCGTGTCCGCGGGGGAAAACCTTGATAACGCGCTTAAAAGAAATTTCGGGTTTACGGGAACATTCTGAAAAAAGATATCGTTCGTGCAGTTATTTGTAATATTGCATCTGCCTTTTCCGGTTATGCGGAGCTTTCTTCCCGGAAAGTTGTTTTTTTCAAGCAGCGTGACCTTGTTTCCTGCTTCCGATGCGGCATATGCCGCCATAAGCCCGGCTGGTCCTCCGCCTATTATAACCGTGTTAAATCCGTCCGAGCTTTCACATGGTTTCATTATTTTCGCTTGCTCGGTCGTATTTTTCGTATACATCATATTCATCCCATATATCTTCAAGCTTTGCGAAGGTTTCTTTGATCTCGTCGCGTTTTTTAATGCCCACAGCGGCTATCAGAGCATTTATCACGCTTAAGGGCGCTACAAGCGAATCGGCGAAAGACGCCATATCGCTTTTTGCGATCAGGGTGTAATCGGCGTCCTGCGAGAGCGGGGAAAGAAGACTATCGGTTAAAGCTATTGTGGAGGCGCTCATGCTTTTCGCATATTTTAGCGCCTTTAAGGTACGCCTTGAGTAACGCGGAAAGCTTATGCCGATAACCACGTCGCCCGGCCCGACGCGAAGCATCTGTTCAAATGTCTCGCTGGCGGAAGAAGTGTGGACAAGATGTACGTCGGCGAACAAAAGGTGAAAATAAAAACCAAGGAAGGTTGCAAGCGCCGAAGACGAACGCCCGCCGATTATATAAATGCTTTTTGCGTACAGTATTCTGTTAACGGCGGCTTCAAATACGGAACGGTCGATTTCCTCAAGCGTAAGTTTGATTTTTTCCATATCCGAAAGCAAAACGGTGCGCAGCACTTCCTGCTTGCCGAGCCTGTCCGAGGTAACGTCAAGCCTCTGCACCGCCGTCAGACGGTTTCTGATCATTTCCTGCAGCGCGTTCTGGAGCTGAGGATAACCGTCGTAGCCGATCTCCGTTGCAAAACGGACAACCGTCGATTCGCTGACAGATACCATCTCGCCAAGTTTATGTGCCGTCATAAAGGCCGCCTTATCGTAATGCTCAGAAATATATTTTGCAATCATTCTCTGCCCTTTTGAAAAACCGGACGCATGGGCTTGAATTCTGTTAAGAAAATCGTTCATGACGCGAGCCTCCTGTTAAATTGCAAAATTTTCGCTGTTTTGATTATATAGGATATCCGCCGGAAAGGCAATATCACATATTCAGGTTATGGAACGCAGATAGGAAAGCTCCCCGTCCGTGAGTCGGCGCCATTTTCCGGATGGAAGGTCGCCGAGCGCAAGCCCGCCGACTGAAATACGCCTTAGCTTATGAACGGCAAGTCCGCAAGTATCGCACATTTTCCTTATCTGGCGGTTTCT
>JAUZPW010000289.1 GCA_030705725.1 Bacillota bacterium | reverse complement strand
ATTCTTTTTATAAGCTTTATAATTGACATTTTTCATCATCCTTTATATATAACGTTGCCTTTTGCGATGGTATAGACTACTTTTCCCTTAAGCGTGACGCCGTTATACGGCGTATTTTTTCCTTTTGACAGGAACTGGTCTCCATCGACCTCCCAAACGGCCTCGGGGTCAAAAATCACGATATCCGCTTCCTTTCCCTCGCGGATAATGCCCTTATCTCTCCGCAGCGTCATGGCCGGGTTTATGGTAAGCTTAGATATGATCTCCTGAACCGTCAACCTCCCGTTTAGGTATGTCAGTGATATTGAAAGCGCCGTTTCAAATCCCGAAAAGCCGGATGGAGCCGTAATAAGGTTCAATTTTTCTTCCTTCGAATGCGGCGCGTGATCTGTTGCGATAACGTCAATCGTGCCGTCTTTAAGCCCTCCGATCACCGCTTCAATATCTTTTTCCGTTCTAAGCGGCGGGTTTACCTTGGCAAGCGCACCCTTCGCCTCAATGGAATCTTCGGTAAGTGAAAAATAGTGCGGGCAGGTTTCGCAGGTAAGCCTCGCGCCCTGCGCCTTTGCAAAACGTACGATTTCCACCGAGGTTTTCGTGCTGACGTGCGCTATATGAACCCGGGCTCCGGTTTCAAGGGCGAGAACGGCCTCGCGGGCGACTATAATTTCTTCGGAAGAGCCCGGGACGCCCTTATATCCCAATTTTTTAGACAAAATCCCTTCGTTCATAACCCCTTTTCCCGAAAGCGCCGCATCCTCGCAGTGAGATATAATAAGAGCGTCCGTTTCCTTTGCCCTGAGCATCGCCCGCCTCATAACCGAGGCATCCGGCACAGGCCTTCCGTCGTCCGAGAAAGCGGCGGCGCCCAAACTCGAGAGCTTTTCCATATCCGTAAGCCTCAGCCCGAGACTGCCTTCGGTAATCGCCGCAATCGGAAAAACGTTGACCCCAGACGCTTTCCTTGCCTGCTCGGTGATATATAAAAGCGTTTTTTCATTGTCCGCCACCGGGCGCGTATTCGGCATGCAGGCTACGGACGTAAATCCGCCCTTTGCCGCGGCGCTTAAGCCGCTTTTTATGTCCTCCTTGTATTCAAAGCCGGGTTCCCTCAGATGACAGTGCACATCGAAAAGGCCGGGAGCCACCGTTAACCCTTCCGCCTCGATAACCTCCGCGTTTTGAGCGCTCAGTCCCGAACCCAGAGCTTTTACTTTACCGTCTTCAATCAAAATGTCTGCTGATCCCGCCGAATTTGTTTCCGGGTCTATAAGGACCCCCCCACGAATCAAAAGCATCATATTTCTTGCCCCCTGCCTGCGAGCGGAAGTATAACGACTCCCTCTTTGCCGTCATATTCCGTAACCTGCACCTGAACTTTCTCCGAAAGTGAGGTCGGAATATTTTTTCCTATATAGTCGGGCCTTATTGGGAGCTCCCTGTGCCCGCGGTCGACGATAACGGCAAGCTGAACGCATCTTGCCCTGCCGCGGTCGAGAACCGCGTTCATAGCGGCCCTTACGGTCCGTCCGGTAAAAAGTACATCGTCAACTATAATCACTTTGCGTCCAGTTACGTTAATACGGCTGTCCAGAACAGACTCTCCCTTCTGCCGTTCGCCGGCCGGAATATCGTCGCGGTACGGGGTTATATCGATTTCGGCGCATTCGGGAGCCATGCCCTCGATCTCCGAGATTTTATCGGCAATCCTTCTTGCTATAACGGCGCCGCGGCGTCGGATTCCGATTAGTGTCAGCTCCTCGGCCCCCTTGTTTTTTTCAACTATTTCAAATGAAATGCGGTTAATCACGCGCCTTAGTCCGTCCTTGTCCATAATCACCGCTTTAGGCTGTATTCCCACAATTTCACCGCCTTCTCCAAATTTTTAACAAAAAAACTCCCGCCTATTTCTGGCAGGAGTTATACTTCGGCATATATCCCGGAATACCGTCGCTCCTTACCAGACTCTCAGATCCGATTTAAAGGCGCTAGTTCATTTTCTATATTGTACACAATTTTTTTCGGTTTGTAAACAGTTAATTACATATAAAAACAGCCTTGCTTTAATCCGTTATTTTGTTCATAACAAGGCCCGTAATAAGCTTCGGATGGAAATAAGTGGATTTCTGAGGCATTTTTTCGCCTGCCGCCGCCACGTCCCTTATCTGAGAGACCTTTGTGGGGTTAACAATAAAAGCGCATTGGTATTTGCCGTAATCCACCCCTTTTATTGCTTCATCGACCGACCGCGTATACGAAAGATTCTTTTGTTGTGCCATATTCTTTTTATCGATTGCAAAAACAGGCTCCAAAATAACCGAGTGTAAAACGGCAACGTCAAGGTTTATGTATGATTCGTCTTTATCGGGCATCCTTTTTTTTGGCGCTTCCGTATTTTTGAGAGTAAGCAGATCGAATCTGCCGCCTCCGGAATAATAAGCGAACCGCTTTCCCTCGTCTTCCGCCCTTAGACTTTCCTGAAGCTTACTAACCTCAATGTCTTCGATTATATCGAAATCTCCCCTGAGCTTCTCACGCACATCTTCCTTGCTGTAATCCGGCAGATCCTTAATAAGCCTATGCGTTGGAAGCACGACGAGGCCGGGATTCATAATATCGACAAAAGCCATCATCGCGTAATTCACGGGGTGATCTGCGTCCGTGCATATTACTCCCTTTTCGCGAAGCTCGTTCCTGAAGTTAAT
>JAUZPW010000288.1 GCA_030705725.1 Bacillota bacterium | reverse complement strand
GCTCCGTCTGAAAAGGACGCGGCCAGAATACTCGTCCGCAACGCTATGAAGTATACGAAATTCAAACGCTGTCAAACAGTCGTGCGGATAAACTCTTTAGATACCCGATTCTGGCAAAAAGACCTTGAAGAAATCATACCGCTTAAACCTGATATGATTATGCCCCCAAAAGTCAGCAGCGCCGAAAGCGTCCGGCTTATCGACGAGTACATAAGCGGACTCGAGGAACGGCTGGGACTGGAAAAAAACGCAGTAAAGCTTATTCCGCTGATCGAAACCGCGCTGGGCGTTGAAAATTCGTATCAGATCGCCTCCGCCTCGAAGCGGGTCGAAGCGATGCTCCTCGGCGGCGAGGATTTGACCGCGGATCTGCACTGCACGCGAACCAAAGAGGGGGCCGAGCTTAATTACGCCAGAAGCCGCCTGGTTTGCGCGGCGCGTGCCGCCGGCATTGAAGCCTATGACACTCCGTTTACGGACGTTAACGACGACGAAGGGATTCTTAATGACGCAAAGTACGCCAAAAGCCTCGGCTTCTCAGGAAAAGCGTCGATTTCCCCACGACATGTCGCCGTTATTAACGACATTTTCAGCCCCTCCGAAAGGGAAATCGATTATGCCCGCGAAGTGATGGAAGCAATCCGGGCGGCTAAGGAGCAGGGGAAAGGGGCGGTTTCGCTGCACGGCAAGATGATAGACGCGCCGATAGCCGCAAGAGCGCTTCAAACGGTTGCTGCGGCAAATGAACTGGCTGCCGGAGGTGAACGATGATATGAACGGCAAGCTTGTAAAATCAATACGCGAGGCGATAAGACTGTCTGGGCTTAAGGACGGCATGACGGTGTCGTTTCATCACCACCTAAGAAACGGCGACTATGTTGTTAATATGGTTATGGAGGAAATCGCCGCGCTGGGCATTAAAAACCTTACGCTCAACGCAAGCTCGCTGTTTGATACGCATTCCCCCTTAATCGGTCACATCAAAAATTCGGTTATTGCGAAAATTCAGACGGATTATATGTCAGGCGGCATCGGAGGCTTTATTTCCCGGGGAGGTATGGACGAGCCGGTGGAATTCCGCACCCACGGAGGACGCCCCAGAGATATCGAAACAGGCAAAACCCCGATCGATGTCGCGTTTATCGCGGCGCCGTGCGCAGACAAAATGGGGAACTGTTCGGGAAAATACGGCAAGTCCGCCTGCGGCAGCTTGGGTTATGCGATCCCGGACGCGATGCACGCCAAAAAAGTGATCGTTATTACCGATAATCTTGTGCCTTACCCAATTCTCGGATGGTCAATTCCTGAAACGTGCGTCGATTATGTTGCAGAAGTCGAAGCTATCGGCGATCCTAAGGGCATTGTTTCCGGCACCACCCAAATAACACGCGATCCCGTTGGACTTGTTATGGCAAGCGCCGCCGCTAAGGTGATAAAGCATTCCGGACTGCTTAAAGACGGGTTTTCTTTTCAGACGGGCGCGGGCGGAGCATCTTTGGCGGCGGCAAAATTCTTAAAGGACATAATGCTCAGCGAGAAGATAAAAGGCAGCTTCGGACTTGGCGGCATTACCGGCTACATGGTCGACATGCTGAACGAGGGGTGCTTCGAGTCGCTTATGGATGTACAGTGCTTCGATCTTAAGGCCGTGGAATCAATACGCGCCAATCCGAAGCACCAGGAGATTTCGGCGGATCATTACGCAAGCCCCGGTACCCGGAGCGCTGTCGTCGACAGTCTTGACGTTGCCATTCTCGGCGCTTCGGAAATCGACGTCGACTTTAACGTGAATGTACATACAGATTCAAACGGTTTGATTATGGGCGGCTCTGGAGGGCACAGCGACGCCGCTGCCGGGGCGAAGCTTTCAATGATAATCGCGCCTTTGTTCCGCGCGCGTTTGCCGGTCGTCAAGGATCGTGTTACGTGCATTTCAACTCCGGGCAGGGATATCGACGTGCTCGTCACCCAGAAAGGGATTGCAATTAACCCTGACCGCGAAGATTTGCGGGACCGTCTTAAAGACGCCGGTCTGCAGGTTGTCGACATTCACGAACTGAAGGCAGAGGCGGAGCGGATAACGGGGGTGCCAAATAAACCGCCGAAAGGCGAGAGGGCAGTTGGCAAGGTTATATACCGTGACGGCAGCTTGCTGGATACCATCCTCAGCGTCCCGGAAAGGTGAGGTTACTTACATGAAAGAGATAAACGCCGGGTTAATAACGGAAACCGTTAGGCGGCTATGCATAGAGGCAAATTATTGTCTGCCCGAAGATATAAGGGAACGCATCAGCCGGTGCCGGGGCTGCGAGCCGTGGGAACCCGCCGGTGAAATACTTGACAGGATTATAGAAAATTATCGTATAGCGGAAGAATACGGCACGCCCATTTGTCAGGATACGGGAGCGGCCTGCGTTTTCCTTGAGCTTGGACAGGAGGCTCACGTTACCGGGGATTTGACCGACGCGGTAAACGAGGGCGTGCGAAGAGGATACTCAGACGGTTATCTGCGAAAATCCATCGTCGGAGATCCGATAAACAGGGTCAATACCGGAGACAACACTCCGGCGATGATTTATTACGACATAATACCGGGAGAACGGATAAGAATTACCGTAGCGCCAAAGGGCTTTGGGAGCGAGAACATGAGCCGGATAAAAATGCTTAAACCGTCCGACGGGCTTGCCGGGGTAAAGAATTTTGTTATAAACACCGTGGAG
>JAUZPW010000287.1 GCA_030705725.1 Bacillota bacterium | reverse complement strand
GCTTGTCACGCATTACGAGAAAAAGAACACCGGATACAAGATTTATCACATTTATGACTACAGCGACGAACTCGCCCAAAAAAACGAGGTCAACGCGTACGACCGGCCGATCAGCATGGAATATCTTACAGACACGGCCCAGGAAGTATACGGTAAATTCGCGGTTTTTGACAAGGACCAGCTATGGAACGCAATAAAATATCAATAGGCGGCGTTCTTGTTTCAAGAGACAAGGCGCTGCTTGCCCCTATGGCCGGCGTCGCCGATCTAGCGTTCCGTAAAATCTGCAAGGATCATTCCGCGGGCATGACCTGCTCCGAAATGGTAAGCGCCAAGGCGCTGGCGCTGGGCAGCCGCAAATCTGAGAACATTCTGGAAAAACATCCTGCGGAAAGTCCTTTTGCCGTTCAAATCTTCGGCAGCGACCCCGGGACTATGGCCGAAGGCGCTGAAATTGCCGTTTCCATATCCGGGGCAGATATTCTGGATATAAATATGGGCTGTCCGACACCTAAGATCGTATCCAACGGGGACGGCAGCGCGCTTATGAAAAACCCGGACCTGGCGTCTACGATTATCCGTGCGGCTGTCGGAAGAGTAAAGGTGCCGGTTACGGTTAAATTCCGGCTTGGCTGGGATAAAAGCTCTGTAAACGCAGTCGAGTTCGCACGCATGGCCGAAGCATCCGGCGCGTCCGCCATATGCGTACACGGAAGAACCAGGGAACAGCAATACTCCGGAAAGGCCGACTGGAATGAGATAGCGAAAGTAAAGAACGCCGTAAAAATACCCGTAACGGCGAACGGTGATATTTTTTCACCTTCAGACGCTTTGGAAATACTTAAAATTACAGGCGCGGACCTTATTATGGCCGGAAGAGGCGCGCTTGGAAACCCCTGGCTGTTCGACAGAATATACGCAGCTCTTGCTTCAAAGCCCGAACCCGGTATAATTACGCTGGAGGAGCGGCTAAAAACGGCCGAAGAGCAAATCAGGCTCACGTCGCTTTACAAGGGCGAAAGAATCGCGCTTTTAGAGGCGAGAAAACACTTCATGTGGTATCTTAAGGGCGTTAAGGGCGCTAAAATTTTCTTTGAAGCTATAAACAGGCTTGAAACGCTTGACGGAATGGAAGAACTTAAAAACGAAATCATTCAATGGGGATGCGGGGTGACTGAATGACCGAGGAATCGCAGATTATCAAACGCGTGCAAAACGGGGATGAAGCTGCGTTTGAGGAACTTCTGTCGGCCTATGAGAAAAAGATTTATAACCTCGCATACCGGGAAAGCCGGAATGTTCAGGACGCCATGGACATAACGCAGGAGGTTTTTCTGCGAGTTTTTCGATCGATAAAGGACTTTCGGGGCGAGAGCAGTTTTTCAACATGGGTCTACCGGATCGCAACCAACATGTGCATTGACTTTGCAAGGAGAGCGGCTAAAAACAATGCTGTTTCTTTGACGGTTTACGATGAGGACGGCGAAGCTGCGGATATGGATATTCCGGACGACAGCTCCACCCCGGAGACTTATTACGAAAAAACCGAGCTGCGCCGTGAAATGGAGAGAGGACTGAGGATGCTTTCTCCCGAGCACCGGCATATTATAATATTGCGCGATATAAACGGTCTTTCATACCTTGAAATTGCACAGATACTGAAACTCGAGGAAGGCACGGTCAAGTCACGGCTTGCAAGGGCAAGGGCCAAACTCGCGTCCTTTATTATCCAGGGGAACAATTTCGCCCCCATCCAGTCTAAAGAAAAAGAAGGGAGGCGGGGCTTTTGAAGACATGCGTGGATTATGCCGAAAAACTGGCTTTGTTTTACGACGGCGAATTATCTGAAGCTGAAAAGGAAGAGGTATTAAGGCATGCCGAGGAATGCCCTGAATGCTCCAGACTGCTTAAAGCGTACAAAATGATTTTCGAAGAGGCCGAAAGTCTTGAAATACCGCCGCCTGAGTCTTTGCATGGGCGGATTATGAAAGCGGTCGAAACCGAAAAGGTAAGAAAAACTTTTTTTATAAAACGGAAAACGACTGAGAAAATCTGCGCTGCCGCCGTTATACTTCTTATGCTTGGCGGCGTTTTGAGAAACGGGGAATTGCTTTCTTTCTTTAGCGACAATAAAGCGCTTTCATCCGACACCGTTAATTTTGCCGCGGGTTCGGAAGGCAAGGCCGGCGGTGCCGGAGCAGAAGCTAAAAGCATTGAGGCTGTCCCAAAGGATTCCGCTCAGGCCGCGACGCTTTCGGGCAGTGAAAAAGGCGCCGGGGTTAATGAAGATAAGCAGGTGCAAAACATCGAAGAAACGCAGCAAAAACCGGATGAAAACACAAGAATGAAAACCGCGACAGGCCCTGCTTCCCGGGTAGAAGGCTCGTCGCCCGTGAGTGAAAGCGCTACAGACGGCGAAAACGGCGCCTCCATGAAATTCGGCATAGCGGCAGCTAAGGAAAAAACGGTTTTATGCCCTGACAAAGTGCCGTTCGAAGGAGAATTCGCTTTTGTTATGGTCGCATCGGGGAGCACGTTGACCGATGAACTTTCGGCGGACAAAGAAGCGAAAAGCGGCAAAGCAGTATTTTACCTGATGAAGAAAGATGAAAAAATTGTTTCGGATACGGAAGACGCTCTTATAAAGCAGGGTTTTGAGGTAACGTATTTTAATGACGGAAAGGATTATATTGACTCTAATTCCAAGGAGTTTATCATTGAGATTTTAGCTGAATGACGGGAGGAAAAT
>JAUZPW010000286.1 GCA_030705725.1 Bacillota bacterium | reverse complement strand
ACGAAGACGCTTCGTGAAATGGGAGAGCTGATTACAACGGGAAACACGGAGGCGAATCCCTACCGCAGGGGCGTCGGAGAAAGCATATGCGATTACTGCGAGCTTAAAAGCGCGTGCCTGTTCGACGAGAGCGGGCCGTATGATAAAATGCGCGTGCTGGCGCATAAAAGCAGAAGCGAGGCATTAAGCAGGCTTTACGAAGGGGGACAACCGGATGAGTGTATCGTGGACTGACGAACAGCTAAAAGCAATGGAGCCCGGAGACGGCAGTCTGCTAGTATCCGCAGCCGCGGGCTCAGGCAAGACGGCGGTGCTCATAGAACGCGTATTAAGAAGGATTACGGACGAAAAAGACCCCCGCGACCTGAACGAATTTCTAATCGTAACCTACACTAACGCGGCGGCTTCCGAAATGCGCTATAAGCTTGCACAGGCGATCGAGGACAGGATAAGGGAGACGGGGAACGACCGCCGGCTTATCCGCCAGCTAAGGCTTCTGCCTGGCGCTCAGATTATGACGGTTCATTCCTTCTGCCATTATTTTCTGCGGGAAAATTTTCAGGCTCTAGAGTTATCTCCGGATTTTAAGATAGCGGACTCCTCGGAGCTTGCGCTCCTTAAAGAATCGGCGATAAAAGACGTGCTTGAACGCGCGTACGAAGAGTCTGAACAAAACCCCGGTTTTTTAAGGCTTGCCGACGAATTTTCGGGCATGCGCGGCGACAAACCGCTTGAGGACGTTATTTTATCCTTGTTTGAAAAGCTCCAGAGCCATCCGTTCCCTAAACTATGGATGGAGGAGCACCGCCTGGATTTTGACGGGGCGGCGTCCGTCGGGGAAACCGAATACGGCAAATATCTTATGGGGCGCGCACTCAAAACTGTCGAAAGCGCGGAAAAATTCATTTCAGACGCGCTTTCCAAAATATACGGCTATCCGGCCCTTACTGAAAAATACGCGCCCGCTTTCGAGGACGATCTCGCGCAGCTTAGAAGCCTTTCGGATATGCTTCGAAAGGGGAAGTGGGACGAAGCCGCGGAATTTTCAGGCGGGATGGGGTTTATGAAGCTTTCCGCCGTCAGGGGCTTTCCGGATGCGGAGCTTCTGGAATCCGTCAAGGCGGCGCGGGATATGAGCAAAAAGCTTGCGTCTGTTGTGAGGGATAAATTCCTCCTGAAAAAAAGCTCCGAGGCGGAAACGGAGCAAAGAAGCGTTTCTTGTATCGCGAACGAGCTTTTTAGGCTTGTTAACGCCTTTGACGAAGAATTCTCAAAGCAGAAGCGGCAAAGAAACCTTGTGGATTTCTCCGATCTCGAGCATTTCGCCGTCAATATTCTCTGCGAAAGCTACGATATTAAGACGAAAGCCTGCGTGCCGTCCGGGACGGCTCTATCCGAGGCCTCTCAGTTCGCCGAGATTCTGATTGACGAATATCAGGACACAAACGAGGTTCAGGACCTTATATTCAAGCTTATCTCGAAAAAAGAAAACAATTTGTTCATGGTCGGCGACGTCAAGCAGAGCATTTACAGATTCCGGCTCGCAGACCCCACCATTTTTCTTCAGAAGTTCAATACATATAAGGACGCGGGCGAGCCGGGAGAAAACGGAAAACGGCGCGTCATACTTTCAAAGAATTTCAGGTCGGGTGACTCCGTCCTCGACGCCGTCAATTTTGTTTTTTCGTATCTAATGACCGGGACCTTCGGAGAGATCAAATACGGTGAGAAGGAATACTTAAACAAAGGCGCTTCTTACGTTTACGAAGACGGTGAGCCGTATAAAACCGAGCTTTTGCTGCTCAGCATGAAAACACCGGAAAATATGCAGGACACTGAGGAAGAGGAGCTGTCGAAGGCTGAAGCGGAGGCTTCGATGACGGCGGAGCGCATATCTCGGATGCTCAAAGGCTCGTTTATGATTACGGACGCGGATTCGGGAGAGAAGCGCGCTGTCCGCCCGTCCGATATAGCGATATTGCTGCGCACCGTATCGGGCAAAGCGCAGATATATAAATCGGCCCTGGGTGCGCGCGGCGTTCCGGCGTCGACGGGCGCGGAGGCAGGTTTTTTCGAAAGAACCGAAATACTCGTTATGACGGCGCTTCTTGAGACGATCGATAACCCCAGAAAGGATATACCGCTGATAGCGGCTATGCGTTCGCCTCTTTACGGCTTCTTGGAAGACGAGTTGGCTGATATCCGCGTAAACGAAAGGGACGGCGACTTTTATGACGCGGTTTTAAAAAGCGCCGAAGCGGGGAACGGGAAATGCCGCGCGTTTCTTGACGATATTGAAGAATTCAGAAGCTGCGCCGTGACGATGTCCGTATCCAGGCTTATATTCCACGTTTACAACAAAACGGGGGCTTTGGGCATCCTTTCTGCCTTGCCGCCGGGAAGAGAACGCGAAAAAAACCTGCTGACCCTTTATGAATACGCCGAAAACTACGAGCATCTGAGCTTTAAGGGCCTATATTCGTTTCTCCAGTACCTTAAGAAAATTTCCGAATCAGGTGAGATCAGAAAAGCGCCCGAAAACGCGTCGGACGCTGTTACGATTATGAGCATACACAAATCAAAGGGCCTGGAATTCCCCGTCGTGTTTTTATGCGACTGCGCCAAGCAGTTTAACGAGGACGATCTAAGAGGCAGGGTGCTTATGCACCCGGGGCTCGGCATTGGGCTTTTCCGTAAGGACGAAGGCGGCGTTGTGGAATACCCGACGCTTTTGCGCTCGGCTGTCGAGGAGAGCTT
>JAUZPW010000285.1 GCA_030705725.1 Bacillota bacterium | reverse complement strand
CCGATGTTTGAAGCTGCAATTACGTTCTCATCCTCGGGTATAACCCCTAAAAGCGGCGCTCCTATCTGATCCATGGCGTCGTCTATGTTGCAGGCAAGCTTTTTTTCCACAAGCCTAGGCCTAACCCTGTTTATTACCAGCCTTGTTTCAGGCACTCTCCATTTACCGAGTACGGCCGACATAACCTCGCCTCCGCGCAGCGCGGCGCTGTCAGGCGTCGATACGATAACGCAAAGATCCGCGCAGGCAGCAAACATACCGATATAATCGTTTATTCCGGCCGGGCAGTCGACTATAACGTAATTAAATGAATTCCTGGCGTTTTGCATCAGAGTATGAATGCCTTCCCTTGTTACGCCTTTCGGAAGCCTGACTGCCGGCGCTGTCAGCATATAAAGTCCCTTAACGTCGGGATGCTCCACATCGGCCGAGCTTACGTCGCATCTTCCTAGAATTACGTCCGCGAAAGAGAAGAGCAGGGAATTTGTCATGCCGAGCACGATATCAAGGTTGCGGTTTTCGTAATCGGTGTCGACCACAAGCACATTATTTCCCCGGGCGGCAAGAACGGAGGAAACGCCTGCGCAAAAAGAGGTTTTCCCGGTTCCGCCTTTGCCGGAAACAACAACAATTGCCTTGCCCATACTTTTCAAAAGCCTTTCGCCTAATATTAATGTATTATACGTCCGATTGCGGCATATTTACAAGAGTTTTCAGTTTAAAAGTACGTCCTCCTGCACAATTTTCGATACTTCCTCGTTTTTCCCGAAATAGCAGTCAAATATATCTTTCGCAACATTTGCCATCCTGTTGCCCGAACCGGCGTTTTCGCCAATTACGCAAACCGCGATCTGCGGGTCGTCGTATGGTGCAAATCCCACGAAAACACCGTGCGCGGAAGACCCTTTTTTAACCTGGGCGGAGCCGGTTTTTCCGCCGACAGGGATCGGATAATTTCTAAACACGCTTGCCGCCGTCCCGTTTTCGGCGACGTTTCTCATGCCCCTCATAATAGCCTGGTAATTTTCCGGTTCCATTTTGATCTTATCCACAGTAAACGGTTTCTCTTCGCGAAGCGTCCGACTGTAATCCGAGCTTTTAACGCTCTTTAGCAGATGAGGCTTATACCTTGTGCCCCCGTTAACCACGGTTGCCACGTAACTTGCCAGCTGAATCGGAGTAAACTGCTGCTCCGATTGCCCGATGGCGGCCTGAATAGTTTCGCCCGGCTGCCACGGATCCCCGCCTTTTTTCTCCCTGCTCTCCGGGCCCGCAAGATTTCCCTTTGCTTCTCCCGGAAGCTCGATGCCGGTCGGGGAACCGAGCCCCAGCTTTTTTGCATATTGGTTCAGCCTGTCTATGGTTAACATCCGTCCTACGTCGAAGAAGAAATAGTTGCAGGAGTTTTCAATTGCCTGTGATACCGTCTGCGGCCCGTGCGTCCCTCTTCTCTCGTTCCAGATCCAGCATGCGGGCGTATAGTTGGGAGCGTAGTAATCGTAAACGCCTCTGTCAACGATTACGGTTCCCGGTTTTATAACGCCTTCCTCAAGCCCCGCAAGGGCCGTCACCATCTTAAAGGTTGAGCCCGGCGGGTAAGCACCCGAAATCGCGCGGTTAAACATCGGTTTTAACGGGTTAGCAAGCAGGCTGCCGTAATCCTTGTTGAAGGTTTCAAGGTTGTATGTCGGGTAATTTGCGAGAGCCAGAACCTCGCCTGTTTTAACGTCTATTACAACGGCGGCTCCGCCCTTAATGTCCGCCGCCCCCAGCCTCGGGTTTCTTTCTCCGTTTTCCTTTATTTTTTGAATATTTCTTGCAAGCGACTGCTCGGCGGCCTTCTGAAGTTCTATATCGATTGTCAGAACGCAGTTATTTCCGGGCTTGGGATTCTTCGAGCTTATTTCGTCCGTTACCTTTCCTGCCACGTCGGTCTCGACAGAACGCACACCGTCAAATCCGCGAAGGTCGCTTTCCAGCGCTTTCTCCATTCCGTCTTTTCCTATTATGGCGTCCATCGGGTACCCTTTTTCCTTAAGTGTCGCATATTCCTCCTTGTAAATCTGGCCCACGCGTCCGATTATGTTCGCGGCGTTCTGCGTTTTATACTCCCTTATTTCCTGCACGTCGATATCCACGCCCGGGAACTCAAAATGCCGCTCCTTAATCTGAGATACAAGGTCGATATCTACATCGTCTGCAAACGTAAAAAGATTATATGCTGAAAAATCCCGCTGCTCCATTTCGTAGCGTATCCCCGCAATAATTCTTTTATCTGATTCCGGCAGATTTTTGTCTATTTTATATTTATCGTCGAGCCAGACCATAAGCCCTTCGGCGCTGGGATTAACCGGAGCCTTTTTTGACGATGCCAAAAACTCCTTTAGTTTCTTTTCCTGGTCGGAGTCGGGTTCGAACATATATTTATACGGCTTACTAAAGCTAACAGGGAGCGTGTCGTAATAAGAAACGCCCTTCCCCTTGAGCAGCTTTGCAAGCTTCAGCAGCACTGTGTTTTGATTTTCCTTATCCCAGTAAACATAGTCAAACCGCACCGAAAAAACCATCCGGTTCGTAACGAGCGGCCTGCCGTAACGATCCACTATTTCTCCCCTTGACGCTTTGACCGGATAAGACCTTAAAATTTTGCGTTCGGACCTCTCGGCATATTCCTTCCCGTGCACAATCTCGAGGTCGACTAGCTTTCCGCCCATAATGAATGCGGAAATGACCACAAGAGTGCAAAGAATCAAAAGCCGTTTTATTTTTGATGATTCTTTCATTTTTTCCTCCATTATTCCTCT
>JAUZPW010000284.1 GCA_030705725.1 Bacillota bacterium | reverse complement strand
TGTCAGTATGGCGTTCGATATGTACGTAAACGGCGGTCTCGGCTGTCAGCTGATTGCCGACGCATTTACAAACGCCGGGCTTAAACCCAAAAAAAGCGATGGTACATGGGCGCGCTCCACTATCCGCAAGATATTAAAGAATCCCGTTTACACCGGGGAAATCTGCTGGAATAAGTTCCGCAGCGTCAGGAAGAAAAAAACAGACGAAAAGAACACTCAGATACCGAATAATAAATCCGAATGGATTGTCGTTAAAAACGATCATCCTGCGATAATCGATGCGGAAACCTTCGCCCACGCTCAGGAGATAATGGAAAGCCGGGCTCATTCCGCTTATTTTACCGGTGAGTTCATTAATCCTCTCGCGGGCTTAATATACTGTTCCGCCTGCGGCGGTCTGATGCAAAGACAGCACTTAAAAAGCAGAGAAAAATTCCCCAGGCTTTATTGCCGGACAAAAGGCTGTTCGCGGGGGGTAAGACTTGAATATGTGGAAACCGCAGTAACAGAGGCATTAAATAGCGTTCTCAGCGGCTTTTCCGGGAAATTAAAAAGCACGGTCCCGATGGATAACTCAAAAATTATACAGCGATACTCTTTGGAGCTCGATAAAAGCCGGCTCCAGAAAGATAAGCTCCACGATTTATTGGAACAGGGCGTTTACAGTCCCGAGGTTTTCGTTGGGCGCAAAGCGAAGCTGTCCGCTCTTGAAGCGGAGCTCCGCGCTTTAATTGCCAGCTTAAAAAAAGAGCCTGGTGATTATCAAAATACATGCCGTCCGGGAGAAATCAAGCTTTCGGCGGAATATTTCAGTCAGCTTGGCGACCCCAACCAAAAGAACGCTATATTAAAAGCTCTTGTAAAGAAAATAATCTTTACAAGAGGTAAAGATTATCCCAAAAATAAATTTGATTTAACGATAATATTAAAGGGCTTATAAATATCTCTAAGCCGGACACTGCACTTCTCGGCATGAGTCGTATACTTTTTTAGTATCGATGCAGACTGCTTCTTTGATATGATGAGCGCCCTGAACCGGGCCCGGCGCGACCTTATTGTTGTCAGCCATCTTATTACCTCCTGTATGGATTTGGATATTTGCTTCAATATCATTTTATGCCGGACGCTTTAGACGGTGAGAGCAAAAGGTCATTTATTAAACACAAGCGGATTACTTTCGTCAAAGTTCAATCTTTTTTGTAGCGACCTCCTCAATAAAAGCGGAGTCATGCTCTACAAACAGTGCAGTAAACGGCCATGATCTTAAGAGTTCCTCTATCTGCATTCGCGAAAACACATCAATATAATTGAGCGGTTCATCCCAGACGTATAAGTGCGCTTTTTCGCAGAGGCTCCCGGCGATCAGAACTTTTTTCTTCTGCCCTGCACTTAAATCTCTCATATCCTTCTCAAACTGAACCCTGCTGAAGTCCAGCTTTCTGAGTATTGCTTTCAGAAGGCTTTCGTCTATTCCACGGGAAGCGGCGAATTCGGAGAGATCTCCCGCAAGATACGACGCGTCCTGGGGGACATATGAAACAATAAGGTTGTTTCCCCTGTTCACCTCGCCGCTGTGCTCGATTTTTTCACCGCATATAAGCTTTAATAGGCTTGTTTTCCCGGACCCGTTTTTGCCACAGAGCACCGCCCGGTCTCCCTCTTCTATCGTAAACCCTACGTTTTGGCAAACGCATTTATCACCGTAAAAGACCGACACATCTTTTAATGAAACCAGCCTGTTCGTAAAATACTGAAGCGGCCTGAGCTTAAGGCTTTCAACGTTTTCAATATTTCCGAGAAGACCTGACTTTTCCCTAGCTGCGCTAAGCTTCCTGTTTTCGATTGTTTTCGAGCGCTTCATCATTTTCGCCGCTTTATGCCCGATATAGCCCCTGTCCGGCCTCAGCCCGGAATTTCTTTCGCCGAATTTAGCTTTTTCAGCTTTGTCGGACCATGCGCAGGCGCGCTCTACCGCGGCGTCAAGCCTGCGTATGTCTTTTTTCAGCTTCTCGTTTTTTTGCAGCTCATATTCATCCCGCAGTTTTTTATTATTATACCAGGATGAAAAATTGCCTTTCTGAATTTCTATATTTGTTTTGTTTATTGACAGTATGTGATCGATGCAGCTGTCGAGAAAAACACGGTCATGCGAGACAAGTATAAATCCCTTTTTCGTATTCAGATAACGGCTCACAAGCCTCCTTGCGTTCATGTCCAGGTGATTCGTCGGTTCATCGATAAGCAGAAAGCTGTTATCCTTGAGAAAAAGTGCGGCCAGAAGAACCTTGGTGCGTTCCCCGTTGCTCAGCGTTTCAAAGCTGCGGTACAAAACTTCCTCGGGCACTTCCATAGCCGAAAGCTCCCGTTTAAGCTCCCAGGTTTTTTCCCGCCCCGCTATATTTTCAAAAATATTGATGGTGTCCTGTGTTTTGTCCTCTATGACAAACGGGAAATAATCAAAGCTTACGCTTTTTGTGATTGTTCCGCGATATTCATATTTTCCCAGCAGAAGATTCAAAAATGTCGTTTTCCCGCGGCCGTTACGGGCCGTAAAGCCCAGTTTCCAGTCCGTATCTATTTGAAACGACACGTTTTCAAAGATGTTGTCGAAGCTGCCCTCGTAACAGAATGTTAAATCGGATATATTTATTAAAGACATATTTAATCTCCTTCGAATAAAATAAGGGCCGCAGGAAAGTTTCCTGCGGCCCGCAAAATACAAGAATAGACCCCCCTAAAGGGCAGTCCTTCAATATTACGAGCTGAATAACGCAACCTTCCTTCATTCGCACACGAGAACAAAAGCCCGCATGTGCCTTTTCAATTCAGAAAGA
>JAUZPW010000283.1 GCA_030705725.1 Bacillota bacterium | reverse complement strand
CTCTTACAATATTTCCCTTGGTAATGACCGCGTCGTTTAAGGCGCTGTCGCGAAAAACGAGCTTATCTCCCCGCTTTACATATATGTCGAGCATCATCCTTCTGTCGATCGTATAGTTTCCCTCGAGAATATTCCTCATAAACGGCAGCTCCGACGGCTCAAGCTCGGTCATAAAACCAAGCTTTCCCATATTTATTCCGAGCATCGGAATATTCGCTACCGCGGCGTCGTTTGCAAAACGCAGCATGGTCCCGTCGCCGCCGATAATAAGCATGAAGTCCGCCTTTTTAAGGGATTCGTCGTCTTTTAACACCCGTATGTTCAGGCCGTCGCAAAACCTGGATGCGCTTTCCACGCATTTTATCGGAGAAAAGCCGAGTTTTCTGAGTTCTTCAATAATCCCGTCCTCAGCCTCGACTACTTCCTTTTTCGATTTATTTGAGCATACAAGTACATTTTTAATGCTGCTCATCCTTTCAGCGACATATTTGCGTCTGCAACAAGCTTTTTTATATCTTTATTAAAAATACTATCTCCCTGCTCAATAAGCGCCAGGTATTCTATGTTACCCTCGGGGCCTGTAATTGGTGAAAAGGTTAAATCCTTTACATTCATTCCGATTTCTGCGCAAAAAGCTATTATACCGGTAAGCACCTCCTCGTGAACAGCCGGGTCTCTTACAACGCCCTTTTTCCCGACCTTTTCACGGCCCGCCTCAAACTGAGGCTTTATAAGAGAAACGATTCTTCCCTCTGGTTTAATAAGCTTTTTAGCAACGGGTAAGACAAGCTTCAGCGATATAAACGAAACGTCGATTACCGCCATATCCGGACGTACTGTCAAGTCGTCTTCCTTTACATATCTTATATTAGTGCGTTCCATAACGGTTACTCTCGGGTCGGTTCTGACGCTCCACGCGAGCTGGCCGTATCCGACGTCGACGGCATATATCTTTGCGGCGTCCCTTTTCAGCAGGCAGTCTGAAAAGCCCCCGGTTGAAGCGCCTATATCGATAACGGTAAGGCCTGCGGGATCAATGCCGAAAAAATCGAGTGCCTTTTGAAGCTTAAGCCCGCCGCGGCTTACGTATTCGGTTTTGTGCGACGGCCTTACCTCGATTTCGGCGTCCTCGGGCACATCCATACCGGCTTTTACAGCCTTTTGCCCGTCCACGTAAACAAGGCCGCTCATAATAGTAGCCTTCGCTTTTTCACGGCTTAAAATCAAACCGCGGTCAACGAGTATTGCGTCAAGCCTTTTCTTCGCGCTCACCTGATAATGCCTCCAGACATGCTTTTACGATTCCCCCGGAATCAATTGAGCAGGACTCCCATGCCTCACGGACGGTCGACTGTTTTGTAAACCGGTCCCCCGAATTGAGTAAAACCAAGGTTTTAAGAACCGGCCCCGAGCTAAGAACAGCTTCCGAAAGCTTTTCCCCGATCGAGCCCGATGCGACGCAGTCCTCTGAAACCACGAGCTTCCGCGTCTTTTTAAGGGATTCAAAAACTATGCCGAATTCAAACGGGAAAATCCTGTTCAGCTTAATAACCTCAGCCGATATTCCGTGCTTTTGCGAAAGCTCTTCGGCCGCCGAAACCGCTTCGTTAATCAAAATTCCGTAAGAAACAATGGTAATATCCCGGCCCGAAACCAAGACAGACGCGCTCTCATGGCTAAAATCGCCCTTAAACGCCCCTTCCTTACCTCTCGGATACCTAACGGCGACAAGGCCTTCCGTTTCATATAACGCCTTTTTGAGCATTGACGAAAGTTCATTGTATGAAGAAGGCGAATAAATGGTTACGCCGGGAATCATTGAAAACATTCCGACGTCGAACACCCCGTTATGGGTCTCCCCGTCCTCCCCGACAAACCCCGCGCGGTCAACCGCGAAAACCGTATGGATATTGTCTATCGCCGTATCGTGTATAACCTGGTCAAAAGACCGCTGCAAAAAAGTCGAATAAATAGCGCAGACCGGGTGCATACCCTGCTTTGCCATGGCCGATGCCATGGTAACGGCATGCTCCTCGGCTATTCCGACGTCAAAATACCGTTTTGGAAACCGCTTTGAAAACGGCAGAAGGCCCGTGCCGTCTCCCATGGCCGCCGTAATGGCGCAGATTTTTTCGTCATCCTCGGCGAGAGCACAGAGCGTATGCCCGAAAACAGACGAAAACGACCTTCCGTTTGACGTATCCACCCCGGTGGCAACGTCGAATTTAGAAACCCCGTGATATATCTCCGGGTTTTCCTCGGAAAACCGGTAGCCCTTTCCTTTCTGGGTAAGCGCGTGAATAATAACGGGCTTTTTCAGGTCCCTGGCATATCTGAGAAGGTGAGTAAGAGCGCTAATATCGTGACCGTCGACGGGCCCAAGGTAAATAAAACCCATATTCTCAAAAAACGAACCCGCCAGAAACGCGTTCTTTATGCGCTTTTTTAAAAGCCTTAAAAGGCTGAGAATGCTGTTTCCAAACGGAAGTCTCAAAAGCACCGCCGTCAAAACACGCTTTACCTTAAAATATCTGGGCTTTATCCTTAGCTTTGCCAGTGTTTTAGCTATTGCGCCCACATTTTTGGTGATCGACATTTCATTGTCGTTCAGAATTATAATGAGCGGCTCCCTGCTCTGCCCCGCATCGTTCAGCGCTTCGTAAATCATGCCGCCCGTCAGCGCTCCGTCCCCCGTTACCGTTACGACGCTGTAATTGCGGTTTTGGAGCGTGCGCGCTCTGGCCATGCCGAGAGCGGCTGAAACGGACGTCGAGGCATGGCCCGCGACAAAAGCGTCGTGCGGGCTTTCCGACGGCTTCGGAAAGCCGGACAGCCCG
>JAUZPW010000282.1 GCA_030705725.1 Bacillota bacterium | reverse complement strand
TGCTACGCCGACATTCTTCTGAGCGGATGTGGATGATTCAACTGGTTTTACGGTTTTTATCGGGTTGACGGCGACTACAAAAGGATTGACAAAGAAAAAGCCTTCGCCCTTGAGCGTGCAGTAATATTTGCCGAAAAGCGTAAGCACATAGGCTTCGTTCGGCTGCAAAACCTTGAGCCCTCCAAAAAGGATTGGCCCGATAATGCCGATATAGACAATAGACACGCTGAGAAGCGTTACAGAAAAGGCGTCGGCACCGTTTGAATCCATCGACCGGCCCGCGAAAATGATGCCCAGTATGGACGCCAACATTAAAAGGATGTTTATAAGCAACAGGGCCATGCCGTTTTGTGCATTTAAAAGCTTTTCTTCTTTCATAATAAAAACCTCTTTTACGGTAATATAATAATCATATCAAAATAATATCATAATTATATTATTCCGGCAAAAAGGGTTTGTCAAGCTCAGTTGAAAAAAATTTGTATTTAAATTACAATGTTGTTTACAGGATGGTTTGATTATGGATATGTTTAATAAGCTTTTACTAAAATCCATTGAATGCGGCCTTAACAGCGCCGTTCCGCTGCGTGTGGAGACGCTTGAATTTTTGCCCGAGGTACGTGAAATGTGCGCTCAGGACAAGTGCAAGCGCTTTAACCGGAACTGGAGCTGCCCGCCCGCCTGCGGTACGCTTGCTGGAATCAAAGAAAAAGCACTAAGATACCGGAAGGGTATTTTAGTGCAGACAGTGGCTGAATTAAGCGGCGAATTTGACTGGGAATCCATATGCGGCGCCGAGCGGAAACATAAGGAAGCTTTTCTGAACCTTGCCGTTTGCGCATCGCAATTGGCTAAGGACATTATGCCTATGTCGGCGGGAGCGTGCGGTATCTGCCTAAAGTGCACCTATCCGGACTTGCCGTGCCGGTTCCCCGAAAAATGCTTTCCTTCAATGGAAGCCTGCGGGCTTTTTGTCAGCCGGGTTTGTGAAAAAAACGGACTAAACTATTATTACGGAAACAATATGATTTCCTTCACAAGCTGCATCCTTTACGGGCAGGAAAGCACGAAATAGGTCGTGTTGTTATTGAGCGCGGGATTATCGAGATATTCGGCGGCGCTCTTGTGAGCGAGTATGCCGGGCTTTTTCGCACCGCAGATAGACATGTAATATAGAATTGTGCAGAGCGTTTCGGGCGAGTCAAGGTTTGCGTTAGGCATTTTTTTTATGGCTTGATAATCAAATGCCGAGAACGCTTTTTCCGTCTCTGCGTCCTTTATGGAGGATTCCCTCGCAGGAAGATAATGGGAAAAGTCTGCCGACCCGACGACAAGACAGTTTTTGCCTTCAGCGTAGCTACTTACAAGCTCGGCGAGGTCTTGCGCCTGGCGCAATGTAACTCTTCTCGTCAGAAGAACCGGCACAACCTTTACGTCCGGCAGGTAATATTTAATAAAAGGGATCAGACCGGAAACGGCATGATCCTGCTGAAGAAGGCTGTCGTCAGACTTGGCGCAAAGCGTTTTGCAGGATAGGATCCCCGACGTTAAATCCTTGTCGCAGTCAAGGACCCCGAACGCGGTATCAAATCCGCGTTCGGAGACGCTTATGTCGGCGCCTACGCCGCTATGGTTCGGCCCGATTACGACAACCGTGTCGTACTTTTTGCCGGTGGCCGCCGCAGTTTTGAAAAAGGAAGCGATCAGCTCCCCCGCCAAAAGGTGGTGCGGGACGACCCCGGCCGAAAGGGAAGCAAGACCGTAGTCAACCGCTTGAGCCGTCTGCGGTCTGAATTCATTCTCATTAAAGTAGAGGCAGGAAAGCCTTTTTATATATCCGGCATCTGACACTGCACCTGACGCCGCGTTATTTTTATCGGGGGCTTTGGCACAGGAGGCTAAAAACAGGAGAACGGATAAAGCTGCGAGGATTCTATTTCTCACCGACTGTGATTTCCTTTCTTTCGCTCATACCCCAGGCCGAGGTCCCGGCGTGGTTTATGTATGCGCTGTCCGAAACAAAGGAGCCTGTAAGAGTGGCGCGGGCATAGTAGACAATCGAGGCGGCCTTCATATTGCTTTGATTTTTATCGCTTTTATCTATGTTAATAACTGAGAAGCTGATCTTCTGGGTTTCGACATTCTCCATCCACCAGTTGGAGTTCCATGTTCCTTCACAGGAGGCATAGCGCAGTCCGGACGGAATCCAGTCTGAAAGCTCATAGACGCCTTTTGGAGCGTCCTTGTCGAAAGCAGGCGTCAGGGTTATTCTGACAAGGTCAGATTGACTTATCTTGCCGCCACCCACCTTTTCGACGGTTTTTTTAAGCGTTACGTATTTGGCGTTTGATTCGGTTATTTCGTCCGGGCTGCCTATAAAGGACGCGCAGACTCCGACATTACCGCTGACGGTTTTAAAGTTTGCCGATTTCAGATCGTCTGCCGTCAGGCTCAGCATGACGGCTTGATTATTTTCGAGAGTAACGATCTTTTTCTTCCCGTTTTCAAAATAGCTGAAAGAAGACTTTTCCGTTTCCACCGGCGAGTAATTACGGATATACATAAGCTTTTCAAGGCAGGTTTCAACTGAATCGGAGGAGTTTTCAATAATATAACGCATCATCGGCTCGGTATCGTCTTCGCCGAGAGCCATTGCAGTTATTGCGGCAAGGGCGGTGCATTCCATGTCCGCGCCCTTATTATCGCTGCCGCAGACGAACACCCACGGATCATTATGCCCGAGACGCCCCGATAAAAGCTTGTCGTATGAGACTTTGGCGGAGTCAAGGTCGCCTATATAGGCAAGGGCCGCGGTTAGATACAGTTTTTCCTGAAGGTTTA
>JAUZPW010000281.1 GCA_030705725.1 Bacillota bacterium | reverse complement strand
TAAAAGCTGAAAACCGGCTCATTTATGAGCCGGTTTTTTTATAAATCCGGCTTTACCTTGGAGCTTATTAAGTATATAATAATTAAAGCCGTAAAGCTGTTGACAAAAAAGGAGGGAAAACCGGTTGGATGTGCCTAAATATAAACGAGTCCTGATAAAAATAAGCGGCGAAGCTCTTGCCGGAGACAAAAAATTTGGCCTGAATTTTGACGTTATTACCCCGGTTTGCAAGGCTATTAAGGAATGCAGCGAAAAAGGCGTGGAGATAGGAATCGTTATCGGAGGCGGGAATTTCTGGCGCGGCGTCAAGGACGGCGGAGGGAATATGGACCGCACAAGGGCGGATCATATGGGAATGCTCGCAACCGTTATAAATTCTCTGGCACTTGCCGACGCTCTTGAACAGCAGGGCGTAGAGGTCAGGGTTCAGACGGCGCTCACTATGCAGCAGATAGCGGAACCTTATATCTGGCAAAGGGCGGTTCGGCACCTGCAAAAAGGACGAGTTGTGATATTTGGCTGCGGAACCGGTAATCCGTATTTTTCGACCGATACGGCTGCCGCTTTGCGCGCTGTTGAAATAAATGCAGAGGTTATTCTGCTCGCAAAGAACATTGACGGCGTTTATGATTCCGACCCGGTGAAGAATCCCGACGCTAAGAAATTCGAATCTTTAAGCTATATGGAAGTCATTAGCCGCGGGCTTCAGGTTATGGATACTACAGCTACTTCTCTGTCAATGGATAATAAAATCCCTATTATTGTTTTTGAATTAAGGGATCCCGAAAACATCTGCCGCGCTATATGCGGCGAAAAAATCGGCACAGTTGTCGAATAATAATATTCAGGAGGAACGCAGCATGATGAAGGGAAATTATTCTGAACAGGAACACAAAATGAAAAAAACTATTGAGGTACTGCTGCATGAGTTCGGAACAATCCGCGCCGGGCGTGCGAACGCGGGCGTGCTTGACCGGGTTACCATCGACTATTACGGTACGCAGACCCCGATCCATCAGGTGGCGTCCATCTCTTCACCGGAGCCACGTATTCTTGTCATTCAGCCGTGGGACACCTCCTCGTTAAAAGTAATTGAAAAAGCGATCCAGACATCGGACCTCGGAATAAATCCGCAAAACGACGGTAAAGTTATCCGTCTTTCCTTCCCGCCGCTTACCGAGGAACGTCGCCGCGATCTTATCAAGCAGGTTCACAAGCTTTCGGAGGACGCGAAGGTTGCCGTCCGAAATGTCAGACGCGACGCCATTGAGATTTATAAAGCCAAAAAGAAAAAATCCGAGATAACAGAGGATGATCTTAAGACGGCGGAAGAAGATATACAAAAGATGACGGATCAGTTCTGCAAGGATATAGATCTGGCTGCGGAAAAAAAGGAAAAGGAATTGCTTGAAGTTTAAGCAATGTTGAAAAATGATTTTTCTGAGTAAAAAGAAAGATACGGAGATAGACCCCGGCTGTCTGCCCGAGCATATAGCCATTATAATGGACGGCAACGGCAGATGGGCCAAATCCCGGGGCCTGCCCCGGCAGGCCGGTCATGCGGCGGGATGCGAAGCTTTCAGGAGAATCGGCACATATTGCCGCGATATCGGTGTAAAATACCTTACCGTTTACGCGTTTTCAACGGAGAACTGGAAGCGCCCCGAAGAAGAAGTAAGCACCATTATGAGCCTTTTCAAGCAGTATATGAACGAGGCCGTTGAAAAAATGGTAAGAGACAATATCGCCATTCACGTTCTGGGCGATACCTCAAAGCTTTCTCCGGAACTTTTAGAGCTTGTAGGCAGGATGGAGGAGCTTTCAAAGTCTATTAAAAACGGTCTGACGGCTTATCTCTGCATAAACTACGGCGGGCGGGCAGATATACTGCAAGCCGCTTCTAAAATTGCCGGGGACGTTGAAAACGGGCTGCTTAAAGCAAAGGATATAAATGAAAAGCTTTTTTCGGATTATCTTTATACTTCGGGAATGCCGGACCCCGACCTTATTATAAGGCCCGGCGCTGAAATGAGGATTTCCAATTTCCTGTTATGGCAGTCGGCGTATTCCGAGTTTTATTTTACGGATGTCCTCTGGCCGGATTTTAACGTAAATGAACTGAACCGCGCGATAAACTCGTTTCAAAAACGGTCGCGAAGGTTTGGAGGTGTCTGAATGCTCACGCGTATAATTACGGCCGCCATCGCGCTGCCGCTGTTTTTTCTTGTGTTTATTGTAGCGCCTTTATGGGTAGTGCCATTTGCGCTCGGTTTGATTTCCGGGATGGCAACCTTTGAGCTTCTTTATTCCACACATTTTATGCCGAATAAGAAAATCCTCGCGCTTGCGTGTGTTTTGTCTTTTTGCGTTCCGCCGTGGATATATTTCTTTTCACCGCGGTCGGTTGTCTGCGGAATATTCATTTTCGTTTGCGTTCTCTTTATCTGCGCTATTATAGATTCAAAGAATATTACTTTTGAGAAAATTTCAGGCGCATTTTTCGCGGCGTTTGTGATACCGTATTTCTTCAGCTCCGTAATGAAAATATCCATGATGCAGAGAGGATCGTTTTTGCTTCTGCTGCCGTTTATCACGGCATGGATGACGGATACTTCGGCTTTTTTTTTGGGAACATTTTTCGGAAAGCATAAGCTGGCGCCTGTAATAAGTCCGAAGAAAACCGTTGAAGGTTCTGTAGGAGGTATATTGGGGTCGGTTTTGTCAGTTCTTTTATACGGTTTTATATTAAATAAAATATTCTATATAATTCCGAATTACCTGATGCTGGGCATTCTGGGACTGTTCGCCTCTTTGGCCGCCCAGCTGGGTGATCTTTCAATGTCGGCCATTAAGCGTAAT